>CAIQMJ010001041.1 GCA_903872875.1 uncultured Variovorax sp. | reverse complement strand
TCTCGCCGCAGAAATGCAGCATCAGCGTCTCCAGCGGCGGCGCCGGGTCGAAGTCGAATCGGATGTCATGCAGTTCCTGCTCGGTCGGCGCGTGCTCGGGGCTGAAGCGCTTGAGGTATTCCATCAGCACCAGCGAGTGCTTCTGCTCCTCGAAGAACCAGATCGACATGAAGGCCGAGAAATCGCTGTCGTGGCGGTTGTCGCGCAGGAACATCTCGGTGGCCGGCAATGCAGCCCATTCCGTGATCGCGTTCATCTTGATCGTCTGCGCCTGCTCGGGTGATAGCTTGGCGCCGTCGAAAGACTGCCACGGAATGTCCCGGTCCATGTCCCAGCGGACGGATTCGAGTTGTCTGAAGAGTTCCGGGTAGAGCATCGTTGTCTTTCGTAACCGATAAATTTTAGGAAGCGCCGGGGGCGCGCCGGTGACAGGCGCGCGATGATGTAAGTACGCGCACCGCCTTCTTGCAGATGCGCTTCAGGACGGAGAACCCATGCCACTTCGAACACTTGTACGACGGACCGCTTTCTCTTCAATGCGCTGGGGGTTGTGTTTCGCAGTCGTCTGCGGCGCAGCACCTGCGTCGGCGCAGAACGCGCCTGTCGCGGCGCCGCAGGCGACATCTGCGCCTGCGTGTCCCGCCATCCTGCAACATACCTTCGCCCGTCTGCAAGACGAAAAGCCCCAGCCTCTGTGTCAGTACAAGGGCAAGGTGGTGCTCGTCGTGAACACCGCGAGCTTCTGCGGGTTCACGCCGCAGTACCAGGGACTGGAGGCGCTGGACCGGAAATATCGCGCCCGAGGCCTTGTGGTGCTCGGTTTTCCGTCCAACGATTTTTCGCAGGAGTCGGGCTCGAACCAGCAGATCGCCGACTTCTGCGAGAACACCTTCGGCGTGAAATTTCCGATGTTTGCGAAATCTTCGGTCCGTGGCCAGGAGGCGAATCCCCTTTTCCGGGAGCTGGCCGCCCAGTCGGGCACGACACCGAAATGGAACTTCTACAAGTATCTGATCGGCCGCGATGGCAGAGTGATTGGCGCGTGGTCGAGCATCACGGAGCCGACCGACCTTGACTTCCTGCGCGAGGTGGAAAAGCAGCTCGGGCCAATTTAATACTGATCAGTTCACAAAAAGACGAATCGGTACTAATATCGACCGATGCGTCCAACCAGTCCCGCGCCAGCCGTCACAAATGCTTACCACTGCACGGGGAACCGTGGGCGTGGCGCCACGCTCATAACGGGCTCGGGCAGCAGATGTCCGCAGGTTTTCATGTTGCGAGGTCTTCCAGGCGTCTGTCGCCTGGTTGAAATCCCGAGGCGATTCTTCTCCTCCTCCCTCCCTCCCTCCTTCGCGTCGGGGCGCCTCGCAACATTTTTGTCTTCGAGCACCTGGAGCGTCGCGTGAGAAGCGCGCGCCCTACGGTCGCCGTGATCGGCGCCGGCATTTCAGGCCTGTCTGCGGCGCATGCATTGCGCCAGGACGCACAAGTCACTCTTCTCGAAGCCGGCAGCTATTTCGGCGGACATGCGCACACCGTCGATGTGACGTTGCCGCGATCGCCAGCCGACCCTACACCGGTTCGCCACGGCGTCGACACCGGTTTCCTGGTTTACAACGACCGTACCTATCCGGGTCTGATCAAGCTGTTCGATGAACTCGGCGTCGAGACTGCCGAATCGGACATGTCCTTTTCCGTGCAGACGGCGCGGCCGGACGCGAGCCATCTCGAATGGAGCGGCAACAACCTCGGCACCGTGTTCGCGCAGCGGCGCAATCTGTTCGATGGCCGTTTCCTCGGCATGCTGCGCGACCTTCTGCGCTTCAACCGGCTGACCACGCGCATCGCGCTTGCCGGCACCGAGCAGCAACTCGCCCAGCCGCTGCGCGAATTCCTGGATGCGCACGGATTTGGAACCGCCTTCCGCGACTGGTATTTCCTGCCGATGATGGGCTGCATCTGGAGCTGTCCGACGCAGCAGATGCTGTCGTTCCCTGTCGCGACCATGATCCGCTTCTGCCACAACCATGGCCTGATCCAGATCGCGAATCGCCCGCAGTGGCGCACCGTCCGCGGCGGCTCGCGCAACTACGTGGCGAAGATCGTCGCCGGACTCGACGATGCACGCCTGTCGACGTCGGTGCGACGCGTCACGCGCACTGCATACGGCGTACTGGTCGACATGGATTCGGGCACCGAGCGCTTCGACCACGTCGTGATGGCGACCCACTCGGACCAGACGCTGGCATTGCTCGCCGATGCGTCGCCCGGCGAAGCGGCGACGCTCGGCGCCATCCGCTACCAGCCGAATCGCGCCGTGCTGCACACCGATGCATCGGTGCTGCCGCAGCGCCGCGCGGCCTGGGCTGCGTGGAATTACGAGGCCGCGCCGAACGTACCGGGTGCAGCGGAAGGCGGCGTCTGCCTGCACTACCTGCTCAACCAACTGCAGCCGCTGCCGTGGGCGCAGCCGGTGGTCGTGTCGCTGAATCCGATCCGCCCGATCGCGCGTAGTCAGGTCATGGCCGAATACCACTATGACCACCCGATCTTCGATCTGGCCGCGATCCGCGCGCAACTGCATGTCGGGTCGCTCCAGGGTGTGCGCAATACCTGGTTCGCCGGCGCCTGGATGGGCTACGGCTTCCACGAGGACGGTCTGAAAGCCGGCCTGGCCGCAGCCGCCGGGTTGCGCGCGCAGCTGTCCGCAGTGCAATCCGACAGGCGCGTCGCATGACGACAAGGTCGCCCGCTCCACCGGCAGTGCCGCGTCGCGGGCTGCGCAGCGCGGTGAGACCTGCCCGGTCGCCGGCTGCCGGCCCCCTTCTGGGCTTCGGCGAGGTCCGCCATTCACGCCTGCGGCCAGCGCGCAATGCGTTCGTCTATCCGACCTATTTCCTGATGCTCCCGATGCGCGCACTGCGCGCCGCCGACGGCGGGGGCCCATTGGCCGTGAATCGTGCAGCAGCACTGTCCTTTCACGACCGCGATCATGGCGACGGCCGTGGCGCCGACGAAGGCGGCGCACTGGGCTGGCTGGAAGAGCTGCTGGCGGCGCACCACATCCATGACGCTACCGGCGAAGCCTGGCTGCACTGCTATCCGCGCGTCTTCGGCTACACCTTCAAGCCGGTCAGCTTCTGGTATTGCCACACCGACGATGGCGCGCTGCGCGCGATCGTCGTCGAGGTCAACAACACCTTCGGCGAGCGGCACTGCTACCTGCTGGATCGGCCGGTCTATGGCATGGAATTGCGCGCTCCGAAGGAATTCCATGTGTCGCCGTTCTGCCAGGTCGCAGGCGGCTACCGCTTCCGCTTCTTCGTCGACGAGGAGCGCACTCGCACCTTGGTGCGCATCGACCACGACGACGCCGAGGGGCTGCTGCTGCAGACCAGCGTCAGTGGCGAACTGGTGCCCTTCGACGCGGCCAGCGCACGGCGTGCGCTGTGGCGCTACCCCGCGATGACTTTCGGGCTGATCGCCCGCATTCACTGGCAAGCCGCCAAGCTCTGGCTGCGGCGCGTGCCCTTCATCCCCAAGCCGGCGCCGCCCGAGCGCTTCGTTTCCAACGAACAGCCGCCCCAGCCATGACCTCGACCACCACCGCGCCCCATTTCGCCGTGCCGCACGATGCGCCGGCCGCCGCCCGAACCGTGCTCGGCCTGCTCCAGCGGCTGGCGCATGGCTCGCTGACCGTGAGCCTGCCCGACGGCACGGTGCGCCATTTCGGCGCCATGCCGGGCAGCGGGCCGACCGCGTCGCTCACCCTGCGCAACTGGAACCCGTGCCGCGCGGCGTTGAAGTCGGGCGACATCGGCTTCGCCGAAAGCTACATCGCGGGCGACTGGACCACGCCGAACCTCACCGACCTGATCCAGGTCTTCATCGCCAATCGCCGTGTGATCGAGGACGTGGTGTACGGCAGCTGGTTCGGACGGCTGCTCTACCGCGTACGGCATCTGCTGCATCGCAACAGCAAGACCGGCAGCTCGCGCAACATCCACGCGCACTATGACCTGGGCAACGCCTTCTACAAGCTCTGGCTCGACGATACGATGAACTACTCGTCGGCGCTGTTCGACGGGGACCACGGCAGGCCGATGCGCGAAGCGCAGCTCGCCAAGGTCGAGCGTGCCCTTCACCTGGCACACGTCCGGCCTGGCAGCCGCGTGCTGGAGATCGGCTGCGGCTGGGGTGCGCTCGCCGAGATGGGCGCGAGCAGCTTCGGAGCTGCGGTCACCGGCGTGACGCTATCGACCGAGCAGCTCAGCTACGCGCAGCAGCGTACCGCTGGCCTGAGCGTCGACCTGCGCCTGCAGGACTACCGCGACGTGAACGACGGACCCTATGACGCAATCTGCTCCATCGAGATGGTCGAAGCGGTGGGACGCGAATACTGGCCGACCTATTTCGGTGCCGTGAGCCGGCTGCTGAAGCCGGGCGGGCGCGCCTGCATCCAGAGCATCGTGATCGACGATGCGCTGTTCGATCGCTACATCGATTCCACAGATTTCATCCAGCAGTACATCTTTCCGGGTGGCTGCCTGCCGTGCCCGCGCGAGTTCCGGCGCGAGGCCGAGGCAGCCGGGCTGGAGGTGGTCGACGAGTTCGCGTTCGGGCAGGACTACGCCGAAACGCTGCGGCGCTGGCGTGTCGACTTTCTTGCGGAACGCAACCGCATCCTGCAGCTCGGCTTCGACGAAAGGTTCATGCGCATATGGGAGTTCTACCTGGCGTACTGCGAAGCGGCCTTCGCGCAATCGAACATCGACGTCGTCCAGTACACGTTGCAGAAGCGCTAGTGGCAGCCGTGCTCTGGGGTGCCTGCTGCGCCTTGTCCACCGTGCCGGCGCAGGCGTTGGCGCAACCGGTCGTGCCATCCGTGGCATCGGCCGCACCCGCGCAGCTGCGTGACATGCTGCCCGAAGTCCAGCGGCTCGGCACCGCGCGCCTCACGGTCTGGGGCTTTCAGGTCTACGACGC
>CAIQMJ010001040.1 GCA_903872875.1 uncultured Variovorax sp. | reverse complement strand
CGACAAGACCATCCTGCTGGTGGAGCACAAGATGGACGTGATCCATTCACTGGCCGACCGCATCGTCGTGCTGCACAACGGCCGCCTGGTGGCCGACGGCCTGCCGGCCGAGGTGATGGCGTCGCCCATCGTGCAGGAGGCGTACCTGGGCGTGAAGCGCACGCCGACCGCGCGCAAGGAGCCCGCGCATGCATGACGTCCGTGACGATTCCGCGCCGCTGCTCACGCTCAGCGGCGTGCACACGCACATCGGCGAATACCACATCCTCCAGGGCGTCGACCTGGTCGTGCCGCGCGCCGGACTCACGGTGCTGCTGGGGCGCAACGGCGCGGGCAAGAGCACCACGCTGCGGACCATCATGGGCCTGTGGCAGGCCAGCCGCGGCAGGCTGGTGTTCGACGGTGCCGACATCACGGCCGAGAAGACGCCCGACATCTCGCGCCGCGGCATCGCCTTCGTGCCGGAGGACATGGGCATCTTCTCGGGCCTCACGGTGCAGGAGAACCTGCGGCTGGCCGCGATCGGCGGGCGCTTCGACGAGGCACGGCTAGACTGGATCTTCGGCCTGTTCCCCGCGCTCAAGCGCTTCTGGCTGCGCCCCGGCGGCACGCTGTCGGGCGGCCAGAAGCAGATGGTCGCCATCGCGCGCGCCATCATCGAGCCGCGCAAGCTGCTGCTGATCGACGAGCCGACCAAGGGCCTGGCGCCCGCCATCGTCGACAACCTGGCGCAGGCCTTCGAGGACCTGAAGGCGCGCGACACCACCATCCTGCTGGTCGAGCAGAACTTCCACTTCGTCCGCGCGCTCGGCGACCACGTCGCGGTGATGGACGACGGCCGCATCGTGCACACCGGCCGCATGGACGCGCTGTCGGCCGACGAGGCACTGCAGGCGCGGCTGCTCGGCCTGCATGCCGGCGCCGTGCACTGACCCGCGCGACCGTTCGGAACCGTTCAACGGAGAGCCCATGACCGCCCTCGAATCCACACTGGCCGCGCCGTCCACGGCCGCGTCCTCCGCCACACCGCCCACCGCTGCGCCCGAGGCCTTGCCCGGCCGCCGCCGCGACCTCGTGCCCGGCCTCGTCATCCTCGCCTTCATCGCGCTGGCGCTGCCCGTCATCGGCAGCGTGCCGACCTGGATCACGCTGACCGTGGCGGCGCTCGCGATGGGCATGATGCTGTTCATCATGGCCAGCGGCCTCACGCTGGTGTTCGGCCTGATGGACGTGATGAACCTCGGCCATGCGGCCTTCGTCGCGGTCGGCGCGTACACAGCCACGCTGCTGGTCGGGCCGCTCAAGCACCTGCTCGAGTCACCTTCCGTCTGGGCCAGCCTGGCGGCCATCGCGGTGGTGATCGTCGCGTCGATGGCCGTCACCGCGGCGCTCGGCTGGGTCTACGAGCGGCTCTTCGTGAAGCCGGTGTACGGCGACCACCTGAAGCAGATCCTCATCACCATCGGCTCGATGATCATCATCGAGCAGCTCGTGCTGGTGCTGTTCGGCGCCAACCAGATGCTGCTGCCGATGCCCGAGGCGGTGCGCGGCTCCTTTGTGATCGGCGACGTCGCCATCGAGCGCTACCGGCTGGTCGCGGTCGCGGTCGGCGTGGTGGTCTTCATCGGCCTCACGCTGCTGCTGAACCGCACGCGCATCGGGCTCCTGATCCGCGCCGGCGTCGAGAACCGGTCGATGGTCGAGGCGCTCGGCTACCGCGTGCGCGGCATCTTCGTCGGCGTGTTCGTCGCCGGCTCCGCGCTGGCCGGGCTCGGCGGCGTGATGTGGGGCTTTTACCGCGAGCAGTTCACCGTCGCGATCGGCGCCGAGGTGCTGGTGCAGATGTTGATCATCGTGATCATCGGCGGCCTCGGCTCGGTCGCGGGCTGCTTCGCCGGCGCGATGCTGATCGCGCTCAGCACCAACTACGTGAGCTTTCTGCTGCCCGACCTCGCGCTGGTGTCGAACATCCTCGTCATGATGGTCGTGCTGCTGTGGCGGCCGCAGGGGCTCTTTCCCGTCAACAAGCACTAACGCGTGCCATTGCTTCGCGCACACACCATGCTGACCCGACTCCTCTCCGGCGACTTCCCGCGCAGCCGCGTGCTCTCGGCGCTGCTGATCCTCATCCTGCTGTACCTGGCCACCGCGCCCTTCCTGTTCCCGGGTGCGCGGGCGCTCAACGTGGCGGCCACCATCTGCGTGTCGATCGTGCTGGTGGCGTCGTTCGACCTGCTGCTCGGCTACTGCGGCGTGGTGTCGTTTGCGCATGCGATGTTCTACGGCATCGGTGCCTATGGCGTCGCGATCGCGATGTACACCATGGGGCCGACCTGGGGCGCCATGGCCACCGGCGCCGCGGCGGGGCTGGCGTTGTCGGTGCTGCTGTCGTTCCTCATCGCGCTGATCTCGCTGCGCGTGAAAGCGATTTTCTACACGATGATGACGCTCGCTTTCGGTGCCGCATTCGGCGCGCTGGTGATGCGGCTGAGCAACCTGACGGGCGGTGACGACGGCCGCACCTTCCGTCTGCCCGAGGTGCTGATGCCGGCCTTTCGGCCCTTCGAGTCCGAGGTGTTCGGCATCACCGTCAACGGCCGCGTGTTCACCTACTACCTGGTCTTCTCGGTGTCGGTGCTGCTGTTTCTGCTGATGCTGCGGGTCGTCAACTCGCGCTTCGGCCGGGTGCTCGAAGCGATCCGCGAGAACGAGTTTCGCGCCGAGGCCATCGGCTACCGCACGCTGTACTACCGCATCGCCATCAACTGCCTGGCCGCGGCGCTCGCGACCTGCGCCGGCATCCTCATGGCGCTGTGGCTGCGCTATGTCGGCCCGCAGACGACCGTGGGTTTTAACGTGATGCTCAACATCCTGCTGATGGCGGTGATCGGCGGGCTCGGCACGGTCTACGGCGCGGTGGTCGGCGTCGCGCTGTTCGTGGTCGCGGAGAACTACCTGCAGAGCCTGATGGGCGGCCTGAGCGGATCGCTGAGCGGCACGCCGCTGCTGGCCAAGCTGTTCCATCCCGATCGCTGGATGCTGTGGTTCGGGCTGGTGTTCGTGCTGTCGGTGTACTTCTTTCCGAGTGGGATCGTGGGCAAGCTGCGTGGGGTGGTGACGGGGCGGAAGGGGCTTGGGAAGGCGGTGCCTGAGGCGTCGAAGGTGGCCGCAGTGCCGAACGTGGTGCCGAAGGCGGAGGCCGCGCAATGAATGCCGCCGTCCATGTCCGTATCGACGGCCACGTGCAGATCGTCACCATTGACCGGCCGCATGTGCGCAACGCGGTCGACATGGCCGTGG
>CAIQMJ010001039.1 GCA_903872875.1 uncultured Variovorax sp. | reverse complement strand
GAGCGGGTCTCGAAGTCGACCGTGAGCCGGTCGACCTCGAGCAGCGCCACCGGCGAGGCGGGGGCGGAAACGTGGGAGAGGGTGTTGGACATCAGGTACGGCGCTTCGGGTCGAGCATGTCGCGCAGCCCGTCGCCCAGGAGGTTGAAGCAGAACACCGAGAACATCAGCGCCAGGCCGGGATAGACCACGACCCACCATTCGCCCGACATCATCGAGCTGGCGCCGTCGGCCACCATGATTCCCCACTCCGGCGTGGGCGCCTGCACGCCGAGCCCGATATAGGACAGCCCGGCCGCATTGAGGATCGCCCAGCCGAGGTTGAGCGACATCTGGATCGTGATCGGCGGCATGCAGTTCGGAATGAGCTGGCGGAACAGCAGCGACGCATGGCCGTTGCCACTGATGCGCGCGGCCTCGATGAAGCCGGCGTCGCGCCGGACGTTGACCTCGGCGCGCATCAGCCGCAGGTAGAAGGGCACGTTGACGATGGCGGTGGCCAGCACCACGTTCTGCACCGAATTGCCGAGCGCGGCCACCAGGCCCATCGCCAGCACGAACAGCGGGAAGGCCATCAGCACGTCGGTGAAGCGGCCGATGATGCGGTCGAACCAGCCGCCGGTGTAGCCCGCCACCGCGCCGATGAGCACGCCGACGACGGCCGACATCAGCACGGCCGACACCGAGATCGCGATGTCCAGCCGGGTCGCGGCGATCACGCGCGACAGGATGTCGCGGCCGAACTGGTCGGTGCCGAACCAGTGCGCCATGCTCGGCGCCTGCAGCGACGCATAGGCGTCGGTCTTGAGCGGATCGTAGGGCGTCAGCCAGGGCCCGAACACGGCCAGCACCAGGAGCAGCAGCACGCCGGCGCCCGACAGGAGCGTGACCGGGTTCTGTCGCAGCAGGTACCAGGCGTCGCGCAGGGTCTGCTTCATGCCTCGACCTTCACGCGCGGGTCGACCAGCGAATAGGCGATGTCGATCACCATGTTGATGAGCACGAACAGCACGCCGACGACCAGGATGTAGCCCTGCACCGGCGCGTAGTCGAGCGACACCAGCGCGTCGAGCGCATACGAGCCGACACCGGGCCAGGAGAACACCTTCTCGACCATCACGTTGGCGCCGAGCATCGTCGACATCACCATGCCGAGCGTGGTGATCACGGGCAGCAGCGCATTGCGCAGCGTGTAGCGCAGCAGCACGCGGTGCTGGCCTATGCCGAAGGCGCGCGCGGCGCGCACGAACTCGCTGGAGATGACGCCCAGCATCGAGGCGCGTGTCATGCGTGCGATCGGTGCCAGCGCAAAGATGGCCATCGACAGCGCCGGCAGCACGATCTGCGCCCCGGCGATGCGCCAGGTTTCCCAGTCGCCGGCCGCGGGTGCGTCGAACAGCAGCATGCCGGTGATGCGTGGCGGCACGCTCATGCCGGCTGGCAGCCGGCCGATCGGCTCCGGTGCCCAGCCGAGCAGGTAGAAGAAGAAAAGGATCAACAGCAATCCGAAGAAGAAGGTGGGGACGGCCGAGCCGACCGAGGTGACCAGCCGGCACAGGTGGTCGATCCAGGAGCCCTGCCGCAGCGCCGCCATGACGCCCAGCGGCACCGCGATGCCGCAGCCGATCACGAAGGCGACCAGTGCCAGTTCGAGCGTCGCGGGCAGGCGCTCGGCCAGGTCCTTGGCGACCGGCTGGCCCGAGACCAGCGAGATGCCCAGCT
>CAIQMJ010001038.1 GCA_903872875.1 uncultured Variovorax sp. | reverse complement strand
GGGTTGGCGAAGCGACACGAAGTGCGCGGAGACTGGGGGAGAGCTGATGCTGACTATTCTTTTCGACGGTATTGCCTACGGCATGCTGCTGTTCGTGCTCGCGGTCGGGCTCGCCGTGACGCTGGGGCTGATGAACTTCATCAACCTCGCGCACGGCGCGTTCGCGATGGCGGGCGGTTACCTCACCGTTTTCGCGATGCAGAAGTTCGGCGTGCCCTTTCTATGGTGCCTGCCGCTCGCCTTCATCGTGGTCGGGCTGGCCGGTGCGCTGCTGGAGCGCACCCTGTATCGGCCGATGTACGGCAAGTCGCACCTCGACCAGGTGCTGTTCTCGATCGGGCTGGCCTTCATGGCCGTGGCCGCGATCGACTATTTCGTCGGCTCCTCGCAGCAGAACGTGCAACTGCCTGAATGGTTGCGCGGCCGCAGTGAATTTGGCGATGGCGCGCTGCTGCTCGGCATGGGGCACTACCGGCTGTTCATCATCGCGGTCTGCGCCGTGCTGACCGTCGCGCTGCAGCTCATCCTGTCGAAGACGCGCTTCGGCAGCCGTCTGCGCGCCGCGGTCGACGACCCGCGCGTGGCGGCGGGGCTGGGCATCAACGTCAACGTCGTGTTCCTGCTGACCTTCGCGGTCGGCTCCGGCCTGGCCGGGCTGGGCGGCGCGCTCGGCGCCGAGATCCTCGGGCTCGACCCGACCTTCCCGCTCAAGTACATGATCTATTTCCTGATCGTGGTGTCGGTCGGCGGCACCTCGTCGATCACCGGGCCGCTGGCCGCAGCGCTGCTGCTGGGCATCGCGGACGTGGGCGGCAAATACTTCATTCCCAAGATGGGTGCATTCACCGTCTACCTGCTGATGATCCTGATCCTCATGTGGCGCCCGCAGGGCCTGTTCGTGCGCAAGGGAGCGCGCTGATGGCTGCCTTCTCCGTCGCCGACGCGCAGGCCGCGTTGTTGCGCAAGGCGCGCTGGAAGCCGCTCGAGTTCGTCGCCTGGGCCGTGGCCTTCGCGCTGCCTTTCGCGATGCCGTCTCACTCGCTGCTGGTCAACGAGATCGCGATCGTCGCGCTGTTCGCGATGTCGCTCGACCTGATCCTCGGCTACACCGGCATCGTGTCGCTCGGCCATGCCGCCTTCTTCGGTTTCGGCGCCTACGTGGCCGCGCTGTTCGCCAAGCTTGTGATGCCGGACCCGACCGTCGGGCTGCTGGTCGCGATGCTCGCGGCGGCGGCGCTGGGCGCGGTGGCCAGCGTCACCATCCTGCGCGGCAGCGACCTCACGCGGCTGATGGTCACCCTGGGCACGGCCCTCCTGCTGCTCGAACTCGCGAACAAGCTCGACTGGCTCACCGGCGGTGCCGATGGGCTGCAGGGCGTGGTGCTCGGCCCGGTGCTCGGCCTGTTCGAGTTCGACCTGTTCGGCCGCGTCGCCGCCTGGTATTCGCTGGGCGTCACGCTCGTGCTGTTCCTGCTGATGCGCCGGCTCGTGCATTCGCCGTTCGGCGCCACGTTGAAGGCGATCCGCGACAACCGGCTGCGCGCGATGGCGATCGGCCTGCCGGTCGGCGCGCGGCTCGCGGTGATCTACACGGTCGCGGCCGGCGTGGCGGGTGCCGCGGGCGCGCTGCTCGCCCAGACCACCGGTTTCGCATCGCTCGACGTACTGGCCTTCGACCGCTCCGCCGACGTGGTGCTGATGCTGGTGATCGGCGGCGTCGGCTGGCTCTACGGCGGCGTGGCGGGCGCGATCGTCTTCAAGCTGCTGCAGAACTGGCTGTCGGCCGTGACGCCGCAGTACTGGATGTTCTGGATCGGTCTGATCCTGGTGCTGCTGGTGCTGGTCGGGCGCGAGCGCCTGTTGCATCCGTCGGCCTGGTTCGGCAGCAAGCGCAAGGTCGGACCATGAGTGCATCGATGGCAAGCGACGCCGACATCGTGCTGTCGGCCACCGGCCTGGTGATGCGCTTCGGCGGCATCACGGCCACCAACAATGTCACGCTGAACCTGCGGCGTGGCGCGCGCCATGCGCTGATCGGCCCGAACGGCGCGGGCAAGACCACGCTGATCAACCTGCTGACCGGCGTGCTCGTGCCGACCGAGGGCAACATCCGGCTGCTCGGCGAGGACATCACGAACCTGGCGCCGCACCGCCGCGTGGCGCGCGGCATGGTGCGCACCTTCCAGATCAATCAGCTGTTCGATTCGATGACGCCGCTGGAGACGCTGGCGCTCGTGGTGTCGCAGCAGCGGGGCATCGCCGCGCAATGGTGGCGTCCGCTCGGCGCGTCGCGCGCGGTGGTCGGGCGTGCCGTTCAATTGCTCGAACAGTTTCATCTGGGCGACGTGGCGAAGCAGCCCGTGAAGCAGCTCGCCTATGGCAAGCGCCGGCTGCTGGAGATCGCCATCGCGCTGGCCTGCGAGCCGCGCGTGCTGCTCCTCGACGAGCCGGTGGCGGGCGTGCCGGCGGGCGAGCGCGAGGAGCTGCTGCAGACCGTGGCGGCATTGCCGGCCGATGTGTCGGTGCTGTTGATCGAACACGACATGGATCTGGTTTTCAGCTTCGCCGACCGCATGACGGTGCTGGTTAACGGGACGCTGCTGACCGAAGGCGACCCCGACACGATCGCGAACGATCCGAAGGTGAAAGAGGTGTACCTGGGCCATGGTGCCGTGGAGGACGTCCATGTCTGAGTTGCTGCACATCGAGAACCTCAGCGCCGGCTATGGCGAGGCCGTGGTGCTGCATGACGTGGCGCTGTCGCTCGGCGAAGGCCGCACGCTGGCGCTGCTCGGCCGCAATGGCACGGGCAAGACCACGCTGATCAACACGCTTGCGGGCGCCACGCGCCAGCACGGCGGCGGCATCGTCCTGGGCGGCGTGGCGCTGCACAAGCTGGCGCCGCACCAGCGCGCGGCGGCCGGCATCGGCTGGGTGCCGCAGGAACGCAACATCTTCAAGTCGCTCACCGTGCACGAGAACCTCACGGCCGTGGAGCGGCCCGGCAAATGGAATGCGCAGCGCGTCTATGAGATGTTCCCGCGCCTGGCGGAGCGCAAGGGCAACCTGGGCACGCAGCTGTCGGGCGGCGAGCAGCAGATGCTTGCTGTCGGCCGCGCGCTGGTGGTGAACCCACGCCTGCTGCTGCTCGACGAGCCGCTCGAAGGGCTGGCGCCGATCATCGTGGAAGAGCTGTTGCGTGCGATCCGCCGCATCACGCGGGACGAGGGGCTGGCCGCGATCATCGTCGAGCAGCATCCGCAGGCGATTCTCGCGATCTCGGACCAGGCCGTGGTGCTCGACCACGGCACGGTGGTCCATGCGGACAGCGCGGCGGCGTTGCGCGCGCAACCCGCCGTACTCGATCGCCTGCTCGGCGTCGCGCGTTGACGCAGGCGGCCTTCGGCCGCCACCGATGCTTCAGACCGTCGTTGCGGCGAATCCCGACGGCGTGCGTTCCGGTTCGGTCCACGCCCGATTGCGCGAGATGAGTTCGCGCAGAGCAGGAATCGAATTGGGCCGGCCGAACAGCCAACCCTGCGCGTACTGCACGCCATGCTCGCGCAGGAAACGGGCCTGCGCCTCGGTCTCGACGCCTTCGGCCACGACCTCGAGGCCGAGTGACTTGGCGAGCTCGATCACTACGCTCACCACCTGGCCACCCGCGCCGCCGCGACCGATGGCATCGACGAAGCGCTTGTCGATCTTGAGCAGGTCCAGGCTGAAACTGCTGAGGAACGCCAGGCTCGAATAACCGGTGCCGAAGTCGTCGATGGCGACGCGCATGCCGATGGTGCGGATCTCGTCGATGACACGCGCCACCACGCCGCCTTCCAGGAAGCCGCGCTCCGTCGCCTCGACCCAGAAGCTCTGGGCCGGCAGGCCGGTGCGGTCGAGCATATCGGTCAGCATGCTCACCGTGCGATCGGAGTTGAGGTCGGCCGCCGAGAGGTTGATGCTGATGTGGAAGTCCGGGTGCTGCTTCAGGAAGACGGCCGCATCGTCGGCCACCAACTGGACCACGCGCTCGGTCACCAAGATCGG
>CAIQMJ010001037.1 GCA_903872875.1 uncultured Variovorax sp. | reverse complement strand
GTGCCGAGCATGGACAGACACGGGGTGCGATCCTGGATGCAAAGGGCCGCTTCTTGGCAGGTTCCGATCCCTCACGGCTTGCCACCGGTGAACAGGCCCTTGGTCTTCAGACTGGAGCCAGGGTCACGCCCTCCGCCCAAGACATTCGAGGTCACGTGGAGTTGCCGGACCAGGCCAGAGATCTGACGCTGATCGAGCCTATCCAGAGCGAAGACGGCGAGGTGCTCGGATTCGTCTACGTGGAGGTCGACGCACCAGTGTTTGCGCCCGATTGGGTTGCGGTCGCCCAGCCAGCGCTCATCGGCGCCATGCTCGCGGCCGCGCTGCTCGTGCCAGCCGGCTGGTGGCTCGGAGAGCGCATGGGGCGCCCAATCGCTCGCATCGCCGATTGCATTGCCCGGATCGGCAACACGAGCGCCGCGCAACTGCAGACTGAGGTGCCCGAAGCCAAGGACCCGGAGCTCAACCGGATCGGCAACGCAGTGCGACGCCTGCTCTCGGAACTCGAGGTCAGGCAAGCGGCGGAGCAGCGCGCGCTGTCGGCGGAACGTCTTGCCGCTGTCGGTCGAATCACCGCAGCGGTCGCGCACGAGATCAACAATCCGCTGGCCGGCCTGCTCACGGCAGCCCAGACGCTGCGCATTCATGGCGCGTCTGAGGACGCACGCTTGCGAAGCATCGATCTCATTGATCGTGGCCTGAAGCAGATCCAGACGATGACGGCCGCGCTGCTGCCTCAGGCCCGTGTCGAAGATCGGGCGCTGCAACCGGGGGACGTGAATGATGTCATCACGCTGGTGCAGCCCGAAGCCGTCCGGCTGGGCGTCCACCTGACTCTCGAGATGGAGATCGCGTCTGCCTTTCGCGTTCCCTCGGCCGTGGTGCGACAGGTGCTGCTCAACCTGCTGCTGAACGCCATCAAGGCCGCCGGCAGTGGCGGCTTGGCGCATGCCGCAGTGCACGCCGATGCCCACACCGTGAAAGTCACCGTCAGCAACAGCGGCGCGCAATTGACGGCCGATTCGCTCGAAGCCCGATTGGCGTCGGAAGGCGGCAATGACCCGCGCGGCTTCGGCCTCTGGATCTGCCGTGAAATCGCGAACCGCTTCGGCGGTGACTTTGGCCTGCTGCACTCTCCCACCGCGGCAACTGAATTGTGTTTTTGGATCCCCAACCTGGAAGCAAATGAGCAAGTCACTCCTACTCGTTGAAGACGATCCGATCATGGGCGAGTCCCTACAGCAGCGCTTCGAGCTGGAGGGCTTCCAGGTGGTCTGGTGCCGCCGGCTGGCCGAAGCCGCCGGACGCATGGACGACCCGTGGGCCGCGATCATCAGTGACGTGCGCCTGCCGGATGGATTGGCCACCGAATGGTTCGCAGGTCTGTCGTCACAGATTCGGTCCGTGCCATGGTTTTTCCTGACGGGTTACGGCAGCGTCAACGATGCCGTCGCGGCGATTCGCTCGGGAGCGCGTGAGTACCTGACCAAACCCTTCGAGATCGAGCGCCTAGTCGCGCTCATCCACGCCGCAACGTCGTCAAGCCGCGCGTCGAATGACGAGGCAGTGCTCGGCGTTTCGAGCGCCATGCGCAAGATCGAAGAGATGATCCGCAAGGTGGCGGGTCAGCGATCATCCGTGCTGCTGACAGGCGAATCCGGGGTCGGCAAGGAAGTAGCGGCGCAGTTTGTCCATAGTCTCGACCCACGCGGTGCCCAGGGCGAGTTCATCGCCGTCAACTGCGCTGCCGTTCCCGAAAACATGATGGAAGCCGAGTTCTTCGGCTATGAGAAAGGCGCCTTCACGGGGGCGCAACGGGCCCACAAGGGCTACCTCGAGAGAGCCCATGGCGGAACGCTGTTTCTCGACGAGGTCGGTGACCTCCCGCACCAGATGCAGGCGAAGCTCCTGCGTGCGCTGCAAGAGCGGTGTTTTTTCCGCCTTGGATCAGAGCGCACGACGCGCAGCGATTTCCGGGTGATCGCCGCGACCAATCGGGATCTCTACGCCGACATGCTGGCGGGCTCGTTTCGCGAAGATCTTTTCTACCGGTTGGCCGTGATCAACCTGTGGCTGCCGCCGCTGCGCGAGCGGCCGGAGGACATCCGCTGGCTTGCGGAGCGGATGTTGTCGCAGTTGACGGAGGAGCATGGCAGGCCCATTGCAGTCTCTGAACCCTTCATGCGTGACGTGCTCGGGCGCACGTGGAAGGGAAATGCAAGGCAACTGCGCTCTTACCTCGAGCAGGCGGTAGTGTTGAGCGATCAGGGCGTTGTCGATCTTCCAACGGAAGATCGAAGCCTGAGCGCCAACGAGCTGTCAGGTCAATCGAGCGACGAGTTCGTGCCTCTGCAGGCGATGATCGAGGAGACCGAGCGGCTGCACATTCAGCGCGCGCTCGAGCGGACAGGCGGTAGCGTCTCCAAGACAGCC
>CAIQMJ010001036.1 GCA_903872875.1 uncultured Variovorax sp. | reverse complement strand
CCTGCGTGATGTCGAACTCGCCGAGCGCCTCGGCGCCCTCCAGGTCGGTCACGATGCCGACCTCGCAACGGTCATACGCCAGGCCGCTGCGCAGGATCGTCTCGGCACCGTTCTCGATGACCACGGCATGAACCGCGCGATTCACCAGCAGCCGATGGCCGGCTTCCCAGTTGGCACTGTCGCGCGCGTCGACGCGTCGGCGGTCGAGGAACAGGCCGTCGCGGCAGGCCAGTCCGGTGTGGCGACCACCGAGACCGATCAGCCAGGCGATCAGCCTGGCCAGCGCGGCGGTGTCGCGCGAGCCGGCCACGCCGATCACGGGAATGCGGCCGGGCAGCTCATCGCCGTCGCTTTCGGGGAACAGGTGATCGCATATCGCGCGGCCGACGGGGCGCGGCGATCCGACCGCCGGCTTCAGATGCATCAGAAGGCCCGGACCGGCATTGACTTCGACGATCGCACCGCGCTGCGCTTCCAGCGGCCTGCCTATGTCCTGCGCGACCAGGTCGATGCCGGCGATGTCGAGGCCGACCACGCGGGCCGCCAGCACCGCGGCATGCGCGACCTCCGGGTGCACCTGGTCAGTGCAGTCGACGCCAAGGTTGCCGTTGCGCTGGATCGTGACCACGCGGCCGGCGGCCGGCACCGAGGCCGAGTCGAGGTCTTGGCGCCGGAGCTCGAGCTGCAGCTTGGCGTCGGTCGCGACGTCGATCACGTCGAGTGGATATTCCTCTTCGGCGCCGCGCCGCGGATCGCTGTTGAGCTGGCTGTCGATCAGCGCAGCCACCGTCGCACTGCCATCGCCGATCACCGTGATGACCTCGCCGCGCGCCGCCGCCACGACCTCGCCGCCAACGACCAGCAGCCGGTGTTCGTTGCCGCGCACGAAGCGCTCGACCATCACGTCGCTGCCTTCCGGCTCGGCCACCGCGAACGCGGCCGTCACCTCTTCGCGCGTCGTGAGTTCCAGCGACACGCCGCGCCCGTGGTTGGCGTCCGACGGCTTGACGACGACCGGAAGACCGATGTCCTCGGCGGCTTCCCAGGCTTCCTCGGCACTGCCGACCACCTGGCCTTCGGGCACCGGCACGCCGCAGCTCTGCAAGAGCGACTTGGTGAGTTCCTTGTCGCTTGCGATCGACTCGCCGATGGCACTGGTGTGATCGGTCTCGGCCGTCCAGATGCGCTGCTGCTTCGCACCGTAGCCGAGCTGCACCAGGTTGCCCTTGTTCAGCCGCATGTGCGGGATGCCGCGGTCGGTGGCGGCGCTGACGATGCAGGCAGTGCTGGGCCCCAGGTAACAGTCTTCCACGCTGGCCTTGACCGCGTCCACGGCCTTCTGCACATCGGCCGCCTCGAACGGAGCATCGTTGATCGTGGCCATCAGCAGCCGGTGGCCTTCGGCCAGAGCGACCCGTGCGACCTGTTCGTCGCGCGCGCGGAACACCATGCGGTAGACGCCTTGCTGAGACGTGCTGCGGGTTTGCCCGAAGCCGGTCGGCATGCCGGCCAGATTGAGCAGCTCGATCACCACATGCTCGAGCACATGGCCCGACCAGGTGCCCTCGTTCAGGCGTTGGATGAACCCGCCACGCTCGCCGACGCCGCAGTGATGCTCGATCAGCGCAGGCAGGAGGGCGGTGAGCCGTTCCGTGAATCCTTCGATCAGGTTGGACGGAAAATCTTCCAGCGCGCCCAGGTCGAGCCAGACCTCAAGCACGGGCCGGTAGGTCCAGAGATTGGGGCCGCGCAAATAATTGATGCGCAGCAGCCGGATGTCGTCGAAACGGGTCATGGGAACGTTCGATGTGCTTTGATCCATCGCCGTGCGCTGTCAGAAGCGACCACAGGCCTGGCTCAGAATTGGCGCCCGGGCGACATCACGAGGTGGTTCGGGGCGGGCCGGAGATTCAAAAACACAATGCAACATCACGATCCAGTCGGCACCCCGGAGGGCGAAACGGAAGCGGCTGCCCTTGCGCTGCGGAGCCGGCTCACAACCGCGGAGAACGTTCTGGCGACCCTTGCGGTTGACCTTGACGCTGAACTTCGATTCAGTTCCGGTTTGTTGGTGCTGACTGACAAGCGCCTTTTCGCACGGCAGGATGGCGACGGTCATCCATGGCACGAATGGCTGCTGGCCGATGGCAAGTCCGAACTGCAACTGTCCGACCATGCGGGCGTCGGTACCGTCGACCTGTGCGGTCCGCAGGGGTTGATCGCGCGCTGGCGCTACACGCTGGCGCAACAGCCGGCTGCGTTGCGGCTCGCCAAGCTGTTCGAGCTGCGAAATCGCAATGCAGGCGTGATACCCGACGCACCGGCCGATGCCGACGAATGGCAGGCATCGGACACCGAGACCCAGAAGCCGCCGTCCACCTGGGTGCTGCTGCGGCTGGGCCGATTCGCGCGGCCCTACCGCAGGCAGCTGAT
>CAIQMJ010001035.1 GCA_903872875.1 uncultured Variovorax sp. | reverse complement strand
TGACCTGTTCGGAGCCGTAGTACTCGTCCGCGCTGACATCCAGCGTGACGATCCAGTCGCGCTCGGAAACGGTCTTCACGCGGGCGGTCGGGTCATCGCCGTATCCGCGCCCTGGAATCTCATAGAGGCCGCGCACGCGCTGGCGCAATTCGCCCGCGCTACGCCGGTACTCGAAGTCCTGTTGCAGGAAGGACCGGCAGTTGGGGGTCAGGTAGGCCGACAGTGCGTACAGGTTGCGCGGATAGTCGACCTCGCCGTTGGTGGGCCAGCGGTTCAATTGCTGGAAGACGTAGAAGGCAAAGGCGTAGACCGACTCGGGTGGCACCTCCCACCACTTGCGCGTGCTGCCGGAACGCAGGTCGGGCGGCACGTGGATGGTCAGGTCGCGCGGCGCGCTCCACCATCCGAAGCCCAGCAGCAATGCCACCACGAACAGCGCACCCGCGCCAAGGCGCAGGGTCTTGACGTGCGCCTGCAGGTGCGTGACCTCGTTCTTGAAGCGGCTCATTGGATGACCTCCGCGCTACGCGCTGCGGTACTCGCCTTGGGGACGGGCCGGCGGCTCATGCGCCGCCTCGGGCAGGATGGCGGCGGGTCGTCCAGCAACCCGTGCGGATGATCAGCCGGTGTCCACCCAGGTATGCGGCCAGCGCCGGGTGGCGCAGGGCCAGCCACCATTGAAGGTGGCGGTACAGCCAGGTGTCGGGCCGACCGCGCTTCTGGCGACGCAGGAACCCGCCACCGACGAAGACGCCCACCGCGATGCCTGCGACGATCAGCGTAGGCACCATGGCGATGCTGCGGGTCAGCCAGGCCAGCGGCAGGCCCAGCACGAGGCCCGCCGCCGCCGACAAGCCGGCGCAGATCCACAATTCATCGGCGGTGAGCCCGCGCACGACCGCGGGCTGGCGGTTCAGGCGATGCGGCAGAAAGGTCACCAGGCCATCGCGCGGCGTCTCGGCGCTACCGGGCATCGGTCATCGGCCTCACAGCACGCCCGTGGCCTTGGTGAGCAGCCAGATGCCGACCACCAGCAGGATCGCGCCCACGGCCACGGTCAGGCCGAACTGGCCCCAGGTGGCGCGGCCGGTGTGGATCTCCGAGTAGCGGGTGTAGGCGTGGTAGCACACGCCCACGAACATCGAGGCGATCACGAGCAGCGCGATCAGCGTCACGATGTCGAAGCCGTAGTTCTGCAGCGTCTGGATGATGCCGCTGCCGGTGCCGCGCGAAGGGTCTTCCATGGTCGGCAGGCCTTGCGCGAGCACGGACAGCGGTGAGGCGGCGGTCAGCGCGGCGACCGGGGCCAGGACGCGAAGCATGAGACGACGGGGAAGGGAAGGGGTTTGCATGGCAGTAGGCCTTTCGGGTGGATCAGGAGAGCAGGAAGAAAGTCAGCACCAAGTACATCGCGAGAAACCGCACGACGACGCCGAGGAACTGACGCTGGGAAATGCGGTGCTCGGACCATCCGACGTAGGCGGTGCGCATCGCCCACACGCCCCACAGCAGCAAGACGGCGAAGACGAAGCCGAGCACGACGATCGAGACGGCCGAGGGCGTGAACCCACCGTTGGCCTGGAAGGCAGCGAGTTGGGCGGCGGTGGGCGTCATGGCACTGGCTCCGCATCCGAATGCACGCGGCGGTAGTCGCCGGTCAGCACGACCGGATCGCGTGGCTGGGCGCGCTGGGGTGTCAGGTAATCACGCAGGCCGGCGCGGATGCGGCCGATGTCCTCGCGCAGGCGGGCATGGTCGAAGTGGTAGCGGGCACGCTCCGACGGCGAGAGCACGGCGGCGTGTTCGGCTAGGCGATCGAGCAGGTCGATCTGGCGCACAAGTGCGGCCAGCTGCTCACGCTCGGCGGTGTTGTCGGCGGCGAAGGCGGGAGCAAGGGCCGCCAGTAGCGACAGCACCATCGCCCGGCCCAGCCAGGGCCGCCATCCGTCCTTTGAGGTGCCTCTCGTCATCGCGCCGGTCCAAGGTCATTGGGAGGGCTCGATGCTGCGGCGCGAAGCGGACGCTCGCCGCAAAGAATGGGAACGAGGGGGCTACCGGATTGATGGCTTGCTCACCATGAAGTCGTGGGTATTCAACGGACTCCTACAGGTCGATGTTCACCCACACCGCGGCGTGATCGGAGCCGGCGTTCTGGGGCTTCTCCAACTCCTCGTAAACCTCCCAGCGCTTGGGCCGCACACCGGGCCACATGCCCTTGCGCAGTACGCCACCCGCCTCGACCTTCGCGAACAGCGTGGGCGACAGCAACAGGTAGTCGATCTTGTTCGAGGCATTGCATGAACCATACGTGCCCGGATAGCCGCCGTCGTCGAAGGCGGGGTGCTCGAATGCATCCTTCAGGTCCGTATGCTGGAGCAGAGGTGCCAGCGCCGCACTGCCCGGCGTATCGTTGAAGTCGCCGACGATGGCGACGTGCTGCTCGCCCTGGGCCACCAGATTCTCGTAGATGGCCTTGATGCGCTCGGCCTGCAGGCGGCGACGGGCATTGGAGGAGGCTTGGCTGCCGTAGCCTTTGCTCTTGAGGTGGTTGATCAGGACCAGCAGGCGATTTCCCGATGGCAGTGCCAACTCGTATTCCGGGCAATCCCGAGAGAAGATCAACTGCCCGTCGGCGGATCGATCATCGACGTGGCTGCGCATGTTGCCGACGGGGAAGTTCTGGCCGGTGAGCAGACCCACGTCGATGCCGCGCGCATCGTTGCCATCGATCAGCATCACGCGAGCGTAGGGCGTGACGCCCAGGCTGCCGACGATGTCGGCGTTGAAGGCGGCCAGCGCGGGGCGGTTCTCTGCCTCGACCACGGCCAGTACATCGGCCTGCAGTTCAATCAATACGCGCGCGGTGTTGCGCATGGCCTCCTCGTCCACCGGCGCGGGCGTCAGTTCGAGTGAGCCCACCCAGTCGGCGCGGCCCTCGGCGACGATCTCCAGGCCGCCGGTCTTCGGACGCTTCACCAAGCTGCCGCGGTTCTGCCGCAGGATCACGAAGCTATTGGAATCGGATTTCTCCAGGCCCAACTCGATCAGCAGTTCGACCATGCGGCGCTTCATCGCGGCGCTGTAGACGTGTTCGCCCAACAGTGAGCTGAGCTTGCCGAACTTGTCGAGGATGGGCTTACCTTCCGCCCAGTCGCCCAGGTTCATTGCCTTGGCGCGGCTGAACAGGTTCTCGACGTTGTAGCTGGCAAGGCGCATGTTCTTGTCCCCCAGGATGAAATTCTCGATCCGGTGCAATGTCGAGATGGTTCGTGACGACATCATGACGCTTCTGGGGGCGAGTGAACGAGCGGCAAGGACGTCGGGGCCCATGCCCGGCCACGGCAATGGCGGGCAGTTCCATGGCCCTACAGATACTTCTTGAAGCTCCCCGCCGCGATGTCCGTCGCCAAGCCCAGCAGCGCCGCGCTGGGCAGCAGGATCAGCAGCGGGTTCACGCTCACCGGCAGGGCGAGATAGACCACCCACGGCAGCACGGCCAGCGGCATCAGGCTGGCCTTGGCGCGGTGGTAGATGAAGCCCGATTCGCGCCCGGCACCGAAGCGGCGGATGTCCCGCCGCACCAGGCCATCGACCAGCCCGACGAAGGCGGCCATGACGAACAAGGGCAACGTCAGGCACAGCACCAGCAGCCGCACCAGGAACACCAGCACCGTGAACGCCGCAGCGATCAGGTAGCCCTCCAGATGCACATAGACCAGCCCAAGGTAGTACCGGAAATCCTTTGCCTGGGCCTGCGCTCCGGCGCGACTCTGGGCCGCCGCATCGCGTACCCAGTCCATCAGCCCCGACTTCACGAACACCCAGTCATAGGCGCGCTCGACCAGCCAGTGGGCAGTTCGGCCCGGCTCTTGGACCACCACGCTGCGGGTGAAGTGGGTCGAAAGCTGGTCCAGTTCGAAAGACAGCATCCCTTGGGCGTGATGCCAGCCCTGCTCGGGCCAGAAGAAGTGCATGCCGATGCACTCGATCAGGATGCACAGCAGCAGCGAACCGCACAGCACGCCGAAGAAGCGGAACGGCAGCGTGATGAGGCTGGCGATCAGGCCTTGCTGCTGCATCTGCTGGCGCTGGGCGGCAACAGCGGGATCGCTCACGGGGCGGCCTCTGTACCCTCACCCGCCGTCGCCATCTGCTTGAAGCCGTCCAGCAGGTCATCGGGCAATGCGCCGTCCTGCAATTCTGGGAGTGCCTGGCTCTCCCACCAGTCACCGGCATCGACGTAGTGCTGGCGCATGTAGCCGGCCAGCTCCTGCAGATCCTTCGGCATGGATTCGTCGGGGTCAGGCGCCGGCAGTGGCATGCGAATCTTCCACAGATTGCCACCTTCGATCAGACCGAAGGCCTGGCCCTTGGGCAGCGCCACCACATGCGCCGGCTCGATCAGTGGCACGCTGGTGGTGCTGATGCGGTCCTGGGTGTTCGAGGTAAAGGCGGTGTTCCCACGCGGATCGGAACTGTCGGTCGCGCCGCTCATCAGCGCGGTGGCATAGACCTCGACCTTGGGCAACTGGCGGGTCAGCAACTCGGCGGTTGCCGTCTCGCGCACGCGCAGCATGAACAGGTTGTTGAAGTTACCCACCACTTGGCCCGCCTTGGCCCGGTTGCCGATGCGCGCCTCGATGTCCGAGAGCGTCTGCGTGTAGGCCGTGACCTGGATGCCGGCGCCGCCGCCTTTGTTGACCATCGGGATGAATTCGTCGCCCATGAGTTCGTTGAACTCGTCCGCGTGGACGTTGATCGGAATCTTGGTGTTGGCCGAAGCACCGGGCAGGCCGTCGTCGATGCCGAACTTGTAGATGTGGCCGGCGACCGACACGAGGTCGGAGAACATCGAGTTGCCCACCGCGGCGGCGACTTCGGCATCAGACAGCGCATCCAGGCCCACGTAGACCACTGCGCGTTTGCGCACGATCTGCATCCAGTCGAAGATCGGCCTGGGATCGTTGAGGTCCGAGTAGTTGGGCGCCAAGAGCTGCGCGATCTTGCCGGTGGTGAGCTTCTCCAGCAGCGGCAGCAGCGAGGCCACGATCTTGTCGAAGTAGGTGCGGTCGTAGCGCACCCCGCTGCGCAGCCCATCGAGCACCGGGTCGTAGACCCGCACCTGCGACAGATATTGCTCGATGGCGACGACGCGCCTCTCGCGGCCGATCATGTTGCGCGGGATGTTCTTGTCGTTGAGCCGGCCTTCGAGCTGGACGATCACGTCCCAGGCCTTGGGTTCTGTCTTGGCGAAGAACTGCGCTGCGTATTCGATGAACAGCGCATCGATGTTGATGACGTGGCGCTGGATCAAGAGGTAGTCCGGGCGCTGGCCCAGCTCGACCAGGGCGCGCGCGATGATGTTGACGAAGCGCCAGGCGAACTCGCGGAACGCCGCCGAGTTGCCTTCGCCGGACAACTGCCCGGCAATGCGCGTGGCCACCTCCGAGATACGGCCGAAGCGTCCCACGGCGTTGTAGCGCGCCGAGATGTCCGGCCAGCCGAGGTGGAAAACGTAGAACTCGCCCTCGCGTCCGGCGCGCCTGGCCTCGATGTACACGCGCTTCAACAGGTCCGCGTCGCCCTTGGGGTCGAAGACGATCACCACCTCGTGCTCGCCGGCACTGTTCCTGCGGCGGATGTCCTGGGTGATGAAGAGTTCGGCCAAGCGTGTCTTGCCCACGCGCGTGGTGCCCAGCACCAGGGTGTGGCCGACGCGCTCGGCGAGTGGCAAGGTGACGTCGACCTCGTGCGGCTCGATGCCGTGCAATCGCGGTAGACCGCCCAGGGGTGGCAGGGGGCGTGCGGGATTGAGCGGACTATCCCAGGCAGTCAGCCTCGCCAGGCGCGAGAACGGATACGGCGCGAACTCCAGGCGCTCCTCCACGTGCCGTGCGATCCGGTAGAGCGGCGTCGGCTCGACGTAGCGCCGGAACTCGGGCCGGTAGGTTTGCATCAGCCGGTGCGTGTGGCGCTGGTCCCAGCGAAAGCCCCGCCCGACGAACAACCGCTGCTGGCTTACCGGCACCTCGCGGCTCGTCATCACGTAACGCGGCAGGCGGCGGATGTTGCGGCGGTAGCGCAGGATGGCCCCCGCCTCGGCGAGGCGGATGGCGCCGAAGGCCAGGAAGGTCAAGGCCGAGCCCAGTCCCAACAGCGGATTCAGCGCGAGCGACCATGGGGCCACCAGGCACATAACCGCGGCGCCGGTGCAGACCGCCACGGAGTATAGCTCCACCGCTGGCCGCAAAAGAAACTCGACCGCATGCGGCTGCGCCATTCCGTGGACCTCACTGCTCGATGCCAGTGGCTGTGACCAGCACCGGGTAGTGACGCAGTCCCAGCCGTGCAGCCAGGTCGTCGCCTGGCACCGGCGATAAGGTCAGGCCTGGCGCCAGCGCACGCAGTTCGGCCAGGGCGGCAGGGGTCTCGACCTGCACGATCAGGCCCTGCGCCCCGAGATCACGCAGGATCGGCAGGCGCGCCCTGAGCCAGGCGCGCGAACGCGGGTCATCGCCGAGCAGGAACAGCGGCCTCAATCCCGGTGCCCGGATGACCTGCCGCTGCACATCGCCAGGCGACAGTGCGAGCGAGCGCACCGGCAGCATGGCCGCCTCGGTGACTGACGTCGCGGGCGGTGGGGGCGTGGACTGGGTGGGTGCCGGAGCGTCTTCGCGTGCTTGCGGGTTCAAGGCCTGGTAGTAAGGCAATGCCGACGTGCCGCCGCGATCCTCGACCACGACCAGCGGGGGTGAAGCCGCCTGAGCCGGGAGCATCTGAGCGGTCAGGAACAGGCTGTACAGCGCACGCAGAGGGATACGTTGGGTCATGGCCGGGGTGTCGAGTTGGAGGAGCGGGGGAGCACGGCGCCAGGAGTCGGCCCCAGCACGCGCGACAGGTGCTGGCCGACGCTGCGCCGGTAGCGAACGGCGGGCACCCCGCCGGCGGGGCGGTGGTAGCGGCCGATGGCGAGCAGCCAGTCTTCGCCATCGGTGTGCTGCTCGCGCAGGATCGCCGCAGCGATCGCCAGGTTGCGGTACGGGTCGAGCAGTTCGCAGGGATGGTCGAAGCGGTGATCCTGGTAGCCGACATTGATCTGGCCCAGGCCCGCATCGACACGGGTCGACGGGGCTTGCCGCAGCGCCTGCAGCAGGCCGGCACAGGCTTCGACGCGGGTGCCGTAGCGCTGCGCGGTGCCGGCCACGTTGAGCGTCCAGGGCCAGGGGACCAGGCGGCCACGCAGCTTGGCGCCACTCTCTTGCAAGGCCACCGCGTACAGGACTGCCGAGGGGATGTCCGCCTGCCGCGCGGTAAGTTGATAGGCCGGTGGCGGCACTTCCTGGGCCTGGCCGGACGTAGCGGCGGACAGACACAGGACCGTGCCGAGCCCGGCAAGCCGTCGCCCGAGCCAGCGAATTACTGCCGTTGCCATTGGCCGTTGACCTCGCGCACCACGGCGGGCAGTTCGCCGGGCAGGCCCAGGGACAGCCAGCGGCCGCCATCATGGTTGAGGGTGATCGTGTGCGCCCGCACGCGGCCCGGATCGACCTTGGCGCGCTGCGCCCAGTCGCGGATGCGCGCGTCGTCACGGCGGCTACCGACCATGTAGAGGTCGAACTCGGTGCCGGCGGTCTGCAACTGCTGAACGATGGTGGCGCAAGTCACGCACCCATCCTTGACGAAGACCGCCAGGCGGCCCGAACCCTGGAGGGCCGATGCCGCGCCCATGCTCTTGGGGCCAGCGCCAGGCAGGTTCACGCGCAGGGCGCCGGGGTTCAGGCGCTGCCACGCGGCGTCGTAGGCGCGCTGATAGGCCAGGGTCTTCTCGACGCGCCGTGCTTCGGCTTGCACCTGCAGTTCGGCATAGCGGCGGCGTTCCTCGTCCGTGCGCGATTCGATGCCCAGCGCGGTGAGCGGATCGAGGTTGGGCGAGTAGATGCCCAGTGGTCCCTGCAGGACTTGCCGGTAACGCGTCCACTCCTCGGCGCGCAGGCCCCAGTCGCGTGCCAGCCGTTCGTCCAGACTGGCATCGGTGCTGGACTGGATCTGCGAAGGGACGACGCGCGCTTCGGCGGCGCGGCTTTTCTGTGCCATCGCGGCGGGAAGCAGGCTGGCGGCGATGGTGAGGGTCAGGAGGGCAAGGCGGGAGGGCGGGT
>CAIQMJ010001034.1 GCA_903872875.1 uncultured Variovorax sp. | reverse complement strand
CGCAGAGCGTTTTCGGCAAGACGTTCATTCCGTTCGGACTCGCAGAAGGGAAGAACTTCATGGAATTCGACCTGGTCTACCTGAACCACGACATGCTGTTCTGGGGCGCCCGCAACATCGACGGGCGCGGCTTCGACACCGAGCAGAACCGCCCCACCAACCTGCAGATCCCGCTGGTCCGCAAGTAGGCGAGGCCGGGTCGCGCGGTCACTTGCCGCGCTGGGCCGCCACCATCTCCGGCGTCACCTTGCCCGCCTTGTTGCCGAACTGCGCGATGACGTAGTTGGCGAGCAAGGCGACCTCCGTGTCGGTATAGGCCTTGCCGAACGCCGGCATGTACACGTCGTTGCCGTGCACGCGCATGTTCACGCCCTGGAGGATCATCTGCGTCACGTTCGAGCCGTCGGGGTCGTTCACGCTGCGGGAGCCCAGCAGCGCGGCATACGGCGCCTGCTGACCCTGGCCGTTCCATTGGTGGCAACTGGCGCAGGCGGCCGCGAACAGCTTCAGCCCCTGCGCATGTCCCTCGGCGGTGTTGGTGGCCGGCGCTGCAGCGCTCGCACTGACCGCCCAGGGCGCCTTGCGATCGATGTCGATCGGCGAATCGCCCTGCCGCGGCGGCACGCTGCGCAGGTAGCCGACCAGCGCGGCGATGTCCTGCGGCGCCAGGTACTGAAGGCTGTGGTCGACCGCTTCACCCATGGGTCCGCCGGCCGAGCCGCGCCCGTCGGCATGGCCTGTCGAGAGGTAGCTCGCGAGTTCCTGGTCGCTCCAGGCGCCCACGCCGTATTTCGGGTCCGACGTGATGTTCCAGGCGCGCCAGCCCTGCAGCGTCGCACCGGCCAGGTCGTTGCCCTTCTCCATCGCGAAGCCCACGTTGCGCGGCGTGTGGCACTCGGCGCAATGGCCCAGCGCCGTGGCGAGGTAGGCGCCCTGGTTCCACTCGGCCGGCCTGGCCGGATCGGCGGCGAAGCGCTCGCTCTTGAAGAACGCCGCATTCCAGAACCACATGGCCCAGCGCTGGTTGAACGGGAAGCCCAGGTCCGCCTCCCTGTTCGGCTGGTTCACCTTCGGCAGGCTGAAGATGTAGGCCTTGATCGCCAGCACGTCGCTCCGGCTGAGCTGCGTGTATGAGGTGTACGGGAATGCGGGGTACAGCCGCTGGCCGTCGCTGCGTACGCCGTTGTGCACCGCGCGCACGAACTCGTCGTCGGTCCATCGACCGATGCCGGTGTCGGAATCGGCGGTGATGTTGGACGAGTAGATGGTGCCGAACGGCAGCACGAAGGGCACGCCGCCGGCAAAGGGCTGGCCCTTGCCCGGCACCGTGTGGCAGGCGATGCAGTCCGCCGCCTTCGTCAGGTATTCGCCGCGCACCAGCACCGACGCGTCGACGGGTGCGCCGGCAAGCACCGGCGCCTGGCCTTCGGATGCATCGGTGCGGTTCAGGAACAAGCCGAGTGCGGCGCCGATGACCAGCAGCGCGACGATCACGATCGAAAGCCGCTTCATGCTGCGCTCCCTTCTTCGCTGCGCGCCTGGCCCATGGCCACCTTCTTGAGCGCCTCCTTGCCCTGCACCAGCAGCGCGCGGTTCACCGGCAGCTCGCGCAGGCGAACGCCGGTCGCCGCGAAGATGGCGTTGGCCAGCGCCGGCGCCGCGATCGCGGTACCGACCTCGCCGAGGCCACCCGGGTCTTCCGCGCTCTTGACGACGTGGACCTCGACCGCCGGCGTCTCGTTGATCCGCAAGCTCCGGTAGTCGTGGAAGTTGCTCTGCTGGATCGCGCCGTTCTCGATCGTGATCTCGTTGAAGAGTGCCGCGCTCAGGCCGAACAGCAGGCCGCCCTGCACCTGGGCCTCGACCGAGCTCATGTTGACCGCGATCCCGCAATCGAGCGCCACAACCGCGCGCCGCAGCCGCACCTCGCCTTGCGGCGTGACCTCGACCTCGACCATCGCACAGACGCGGCTGCCGAACGGATCGCCCAGCGCCACGCCGCGTCCGACGCGCGCAGCCAGCGTGCCCTTGCCCCAGCCCATCTTCTCGGCCGCCAGGTCGAGCACGGCCAGGGTGCGCGGGTTCTTCTGCAGCATGGTGCGGCGGTAGGCCACCGGGTCCTGCTTCGCGCGCTGTGCCAGTTCGTCGATGAAGCTCTCGATGACGAAGAGGTTGTGCGTCGGCCCGACGCCGCGCCACCAGCCGACGTCCAGGCCCGGCGGCATGTCGTGGCGCACCCACTCGACCTTCAGGTTCGGGAAGTCGTAGGCCGGCTCGGCCACGCACTCGATCAGGTCGCCGTCCATGCCGTTCTTGCCCATGAACGCCGGCGCCCAGCGGCCCAGCACGGTGCCGCCGCTGATGCGGTCGCCGAACCAGAGCAGCTTGCCGCCGGCATCGACCACCGCGGAAATGTTGTCGTGGTACATCGGCCGCACGATGTCGTGGCCGATGTCTTCCTCGCGCGTCCAGACCACCTTGAGCGGATACGGCACCTGCCTGGCGAAGGCCACCGCCTGCTCGACCGAGTCGGTCTCGAGCCGGCGTCCGAAGCCGCCGCCCAGATACTGGTTGTGCAGCACGACCTTGGCTTCCGGCAGGCCGGTGATCTTCGCCGCGACGCTCACGCAGCGTGCGGGCACCTGCGTGCCGACCCAGATCTCGCACTGGCCGGGCGTGACGTGCACCGTCGTGTTCAGCGGCTCCATGGTGGCGTGCGCCAGCATGGGCAACTGGTAGGTCGCTTCGACCAGCGTGCCCTCGGGCCGCTTGCCGACCTCGCGCCCGACGATCGACTTGCCCTTGGCGAGGCTGTCGGCCAGCGCGTCGCGGAGCTTGCGGGTGCTGAGGCCGGCGTTCGCGCCGGGCGTCCATTTGATCTTCAGCGCGTCCAGCCCCTGCTTGGCCGCCCAGAAATGTTCGCCGACGACGGCGACCGCGTTCGCGATGCGGATGACGTCGATCACACCGGGAATGGCGCGTGCTGCCTTGTCGTCGACCGATGCCAGCACCCCGCCGAGCGTCGGACAGGCCTTGACCGTCGCGACCTTCATGCCGGGCAGGCGGACGTCGATGCCGAACTGCGTGGCGCCATTGACCTTGTCCGGCGAATCGACTCGGCGCAGGGGTTTGCCGATGACGGTGAAGTCCTTCGGGTTCTTCAACGTGAGCTTGCCCGGCATCGGAAGCCTGGCCGCGTCCGCCGCCAGCGGGCCGAAGCCGAGCTGCCGGCCCGAAGGCGCATGGCTCACCACGCCGCGCGCGACCGTGCAGGTCGCCGGATCGACCTTCCACCGCGCGGCAGCCGTGGCCACCAGCAGCGTGCGCGCCACCGCGCCGGCCTCGCGCAGCACGCCCCAGGTGCTGCGCGTGCTCGTCGAGCCGCCGGTGATCTGGCCACCCAGGAGCGGCATGCCGTAGAGCGCTTCATTGGGCGGCGAATGCTCGACCCGAACCTGATCGAGTTCGACGCCCAGTTCCTCGGCGACCAGCATGGCCGAGCCGGTGTAGATGCCCTGCCCCATTTCGACCATGGGCATGACCAGCCGCACGCTGCCGTCCGCATCGACGCGGATGAAGGCATTGGGCGCGAAGGGCGGGCTGCCGTCGGCGAGCGCGGCGGCTGCGTCGCCAGGCTGCTGGCGTGGATTGATGGCGGCGATGGCCTTGCCCGCGCCGCCGAGCCATGTGAAGGCAATGGAGAGGCCACCCGCCTGGAGCAGGCGCCGGCGATCGAATTGCGGCACCGATTTCATGGCGCGCTCCCGGCCGGCGCGGACATGATCGACTGCAGCACCTCGGGCTTGCCCGTGGCCGCCTGCTTGATGGCGGCACGGATCCGCACGTAGGTCGCACAGCGGCAGATGTTGCCCGCCATGGCCAGGTCGATGTCGGCATCGCTCGGGTTCGGAACGCGCTTCAGGAGCGCCGCTGCCGACATGACCTGGCCGGACTGGCAGTAGCCGCATTGCACGACGTCGACATCGAGCCATGCCTTCTGCACCTGCTTGCCGCTGGCCGTCTCGGCCACGCCCTCGATGGTGGTGACCGGCTTGCCGCCGATGCTGCCGACCGGCAGAACGCACGAGCGGACGGCCTGTCCGTCGACGTGCACGGTGCATGCACCGCACTGCGCGATGCCGCAGCCGAACTTGGTGCCCGTCAGCCCGACGACGTCGCGCAGGACCCAGAGCAGGGGCATGTCCTGGGGAACGTCGACGGCATGGGGCTTGCCGTTGATTTGGAGATCGATCATGGGGTTCCTTTGTTATCTTTTTCGCTCGCCCATGTTTCCGGGCGGCGCCGTGAGGCCGGAAGATTCCACCACGATTTGCTTCTTCGCGCCGAGGCGATGAAAGCGGATGGGCTCGCATCGATTGCGAGCTGAAGGCGCCTACGCAGCGGCCGGAGACCGCAGCATGGCCGACGAGTCAGGCTGCGTCGCCATGCGGCAGCGAAAGTCATCCGCTGCCGCGCTTCGCTCTCTTGTCGGCACCGTCACGGCTGGCTCATGGAAAGGGCGGTGTTCATCCGAAAGGCAAGGACCATGAGGCGCTTCCTGTCTGCCAGATTCAGGTTCTGGGGTAGTGGCCGACTGCGATCCGCCGGGAAGAACAACGGGGTCCGTATGTGCAAGTTGAAATCCTGGTTGGTCTGAAACACATGGCCTCCGTTCATCGCCCTGAGATAGCAGGACGCGAGCGGCCCACCGGCCTGGACGACTTCATGGCATTGCGTGAAGAAATCCTTCGGCAACAGCGCAATGGCATCACGGACCGACGCCTGCAGACACGAGAAGCGGGCGTCGCCTGCCTGCAGCGTCAACTGATGCAGCGCATCCGCGAGCGCCTTCTTCCGAGCTGTCGCGCCGCCTTCGGCGGATGCCGGGCCCGGTGACTGGAACGCGGACGCGGCGCCGGACGCTTCCGTCAGCGCCTTCGACAGCCTGGCATGCGATTCGCCGTGGGGCACCTTCTCCCCGCGCTGCAGCTGCTGCCGCAACTGCCACACCATCTTCTGGAATTTCGGGTCATGGCTCAGTTCCCCGATCTGTCCGAGAAGGGCCAGGTTTCCTTCGGTGGCGCCGACGTGGCCGGCGGTGTCCAGCTCCAACTTCCTTGACAGGTCCGACAGCTGCTGGATGGGCGTGCCTGTCGGCAGCGTCGTACCGGGAGCCGCAACGGAAGCCGCACTTCCAGAATGATCCAGTTGCGGGAGCGGGAGGCCGCCGACGTTCCGGGTGTTCGTGAATCCTGCGGGAGCGATCATGGCGGGTCCTTTGTGAAGCACCGAGGCGGCGCCGCCGCACTATCGAGCGCGCCTCCGGCAGGCGTCGCAACCCGTGCGAAGCGATGTCCAGCTGCGCGAGCCTCCCGGTGGCGGTCTGGGTCCGGCACTGACCCGCGCGGTCAGCCCATACCTACAGGCGCGCGCCGCACCTGCCCCAACATGCGTGGATGCCCGAGCAACGCCCACTGCGCCTTCTGTCCCTGTTCGTCGATGAACTGGAGCGCGGCGCATTCCACTGGTTCATCTGCGAGCGCGACCCGGACAGCCAGAATTGGGAAGAGGTCGAGAGCGGCGGTTACCCGTTCGAGATGTGGATCGACGCCTGGGACGACGGGTGCCTCGCGCTGCACGCCCAGGTCGGCGACATGCGCATCGGCCCGCGCCAGCAGACACCGGGGGGCTGAACCCACCATGCGCGGCGGCATCGACCTCAGTTCCTGGCAAGGCGCCCTCTCCACCCTGCTCGGGCTGGTGATCGTGTCGATCGTGGCGGTCGGCATCCGCCTGTTGGTGATGCACAGCGTGCAGCAGCGGCGCGAGCGGCAGAACCGGCAGGTCAACGAACGGCTGAAGATCCTGATCGCGGCCTACAAGACATTGGGCGGCTCGTTCACTGGCGACCTGGCGGTCGACCCGAGCCACATGCGGCAGCTGCGCATGCAGGCCGACGCCGCGGACGCAGCATTGGAGCGGGCCGAGGCGGCAGTTGACGGGCAGATCCAGGCGGTCACTGCGGCGCCGCGTCCCAGCACGGAAAACTCGGACCGCCGCCGACGCATCCGCGATGCGGTGGAAGCCGCGCTGTCCGACGTCGTCCTGCTCGGTACGCAGGAGCAGGTGCAGCTGGCGGTTCGCGCGGCCAACGACATGGTGGCCGGCCGCGCCATCGAGACGGCGGAGCTGGTGACATCGCTGCGCACCTTCATACGGGACGTGCTCGATCTCGAAAGCCTGCCACCCGCACTGGCCATACCCAAGCAGGGACCGGTGCGCGTGAGCGGCACCGCCAGCAGCCGCAACCGGACCGGGCAGAACGCAGGCGGCGGTGGCTCGGGCGGTGGTGGTGGACGCGGTGGCGCGGACCCGGGCGGCGGAAGTGGAGGAGTCGGTCACGCGGATGCCGCGTTCCCGCACCGCGACAACGCGCTGGATGCCGACGCGGCACACCACGCAGGCGGGGTGTAGCGGGGGATCCTCGCCGTCCGGCCGACCCGCTCGTTCAGCGCCCGGACACCTCGATCCCGCCCCGCTGGCGCCGCTTGACCACATACAGCGCAGCATCCGCGCTCGCCATCCATGCGCGGGATGACGCCATCGCGGTTTCGTAGCAGGCGATGCCCGTACTGATGCTGATCGCCGGATCGCCGCCGATGAGCGCCATGCGCAGCCTCAGGTCGACCTTCAGCTGCTCCGCGAAAGCGATCGCCTGGGCGGCACCCGCGTCCTGGAGAAGCACGACGAACTCGTCGCCGCCATAGCGGGCCGCCAGGTCGCCCCGGCGGGCCCGCATGCGCAGCACCTGGCCCATCTCGCGAATGACGAGGTCGCCGGCCGCGTGGCCGCCCGCATCGTTGATCTGCTTGAAGTGGTCGACATCGCACAGCAGAAGTGCCGCGCCGGGCGTCTCCGGCGCAGCGCGCATCAGGCGGAAGATCGCGTCGAAGGTGTCCTCGAAGCTGCGGCGGTTGTGGACGCCGGAGAGTGCATCCTCCAGACTCATGCGGCGCAGCGCCTCGCGGCTGCGGTGCAGGTTGCGCGCGAGCAGCAGCATGGTCCAGCCGAAAGCCGGAAAGTAGAGTGCCAGCACCGGCAGGCATGCCACCTGCACGCGCAGGCTGGAGTCGGGCGTGAAATGCCAGGGCATGAACAGGGACGTCGCGGCCACGCCCAGCAGGCCCGCGCCGACGCCCTGGCACCACAGGCGCCAGCCACCGACCGACAGGTTGTTCATGCTGATGATGGTCAGCGCGATCGCGCTCGGCATCAGGTTGCCGCCGATGACGTAGACGCCATAGGTGGCCAGCGCCGCGTCCACCAGCAGGTTGCGCTTCTCGGCCCGGTCCGGCATGCGCGAGCGCGTGGAGCACTGGTACGCGATATGCGGCCAGATCAGCGCGCCGAAGACCACAATCGCCCACGCCCAGGCCGGACCGCCCCGCTCGAACAGCGCCGTCGCCATTCCGAGGCCGCCGAGCCCGAGGCCCGCGGCGCGCGGCAGGTAGATCTGCCGGGGCAGACCGGCGCCGGCGCGCGGCGGTCGGGGTTCGAAGATCGGCATGGCCGATCATCGCAGCAGAAGGGGCCGGATGACCAGCTCAGCCGACCGCCTTGGCAGCCCGCAGGTTGTCCCGCAGCCACGCCGGCACGCGCTCGTCGAAACCCAGCGCAACGCGCCGCACTTCGGGCGTGTCGGTCGGCGCATGGCCGACGCCCAGCGCGCTGGCGCGCGGCGCGTCGATCGCCACCACGGTGCCCGCCACGCGTCCGAGGCCGGTGATCTCGCAGGCCACCTCGCTGCCGGCATCGACCGAACGCGAATGGCAGGGCGTGCCCATCAGGATCACGTCGCCGGCCACCAGCGTGATGTGGCGCGCGATGTCGGCGATCACGTAGTGCGGCCCCCAGATGGTCTCGTCGCCGATGTGCGCCTCCTGCACGATGCGGCCGTTGACCAGCGTGCGCAGCGTCTGCGCGAACAGGTTCACGCCGCGCACGATGCCGGGGCCGATCGGCAGCAGCGTGTCGGCGCCCTTCACGCGCAGCATCGAACCCTGGTCGGTGTCGCGGAAGTCCTGCAGCCCCATGTCGAGCGCCGGGCAGAAGCCCTCGATGAAATCCCAGGCCTCGTCGGGCGTGACGTTGCGGCAGGTCTTGCCGATGACGACCGCGTACTCGCCCTCGTAGTTCAGGTACTTGCAGTCCGCCGGCTTCAGGATCTGGCCGCCGTGGCCGTTGAGCGACGTCGGCGGCTTGGTGAAGTAGGTCGGGGTTTCGCTCGGCCTGGGCCGCTGCCGCGTTTCCTGGCTGCGCGAGCTGTAAGAGATGTGGACCGCGATGATCTTGCTGGGTGCGACCGGCGGCAGGTAGTTCTGGTCGGCCGGATCGAGCAGCCGGCCGTCGTCGAGCCGCAGCCGGCCCTGCCCGGGGCCGTCCTCGACCATCGTGCCCCAGAAAGCGCTGCCGCCAAGCAGCACGCGGCGGCGTTCGACCCGGGGGCCGCTCAGGACGGCAGGCAATGCGCCGAAGGGAAATTCGAAGTTCATGCTGGGATTGGCGTCGGTTTGTGCGTGGCGTCGAACCACACGTGGATGTTGCCGGTGCCGCGCGCGTTCTCGTAGTCCGACAACGGCTCGCCGAGGGCGCGGCAGTCCGCGCCGCCCATGGCGCCGAGCATCTGCAGGTAATGCGCGCCGAAGGCCTCCCACGGCCGGCGGCGGTAGTCGTCGTCCCAGCGCGCGAGGATCTCGTCGTGCCGCCCCTGGCGCATCCAGTCGATCGCGGCCTTGTCGCTCGCCACGTTCTCGGGACTCGACACGTTGCTCTCGTGAAAGATGCGCGGATTGCGCGGACGCCAGTCGATGCCGTTGAAACGGTGGCTCAGCGCGCCCGACGCGAGCAGCACCACGTTCAGGTCGCTGCGCCGGATCGCCTCGCCGATGTCCTCGCCGGAGCGCAGGAAGTGCGGCCACTCGCAGTTCTGGCATGAACTGACCGTCAGCACCCGCGTGCCGCGCAGGTCGAACTGCAACTGCTTGACGACGTTGATCGTCGCGTAATGCTTGCCGAGCCCCGGATGGCGGATCGCACGCACATAGCCCTGGCGCTCGCGCGAGACGGCCTCGATCTGCACCGCGAGTTCCGGGCAGCCGCGGTAGTCGTAGGGCACGCCGTGCAGGTACCAGGGCATCTCGTCGGAGATGTAGCTGCCCTGGTAGTGGTCGCCGCCGTCGACCAGGTGGTAGCCGGTGGTGAACCAGTGCGAATCGAAGATCACCACCACATCGGGCGCGAGCGCCTCGATGCGGCGGCGCAGCCGGCCGTAGCCGGCGATCAGGTCGGAGTCGGCGCCGGCACCTTGCAGCACGCGGAACTCCTCGCACTGCATCAGGCCCGGGTGGTGCGAAACGATCGCTGCGCCAAGGATGTGTCCCATGGGTTGTTGCCTTGTCCTGAATCTTTGAACGGTCCGTGTGGCTTCAGCGGTGGCTGAAGCTGGCCTTGAAGGGCTTCTTCGGCAGCACGATGTCCTTCACGTCGCAGAAGAACTCGAAGCTCCAGGCACCGCCCTCGCGGCCGACGCCGGAGCGCCTGATGCCGCCGAACGGCGCGGCCAGGTCGCGGATGCCGAAGCTGTTGACCCAGATGAAGCCGGTGCGCACGCGCTCGGCCACCTGCGCCGCATGCGCCGTCTCGCCGTAGCACACGCCACCGAGCCCGTAGTCGGTGCCGTTGGCCAGCGCGATGGCTTCATCGTCGCTGTCGAAAGTCTGCAGGGTAAGGACCGGGCCGAAGACCTCGTTCTGCACGATCTCACTGTCCTGCGCGACATCGGTCAGCATGGTCGGCTGGTAGTACTGCGCACCGAACGCATGGCGCGCGCCGCCCCACAGCACGCGGGCGCCGGCGGCGACCGCGCGATCGACGAAGCCCGCCACGCGCTCCAGCTGGCGCGGATGGATGATCGGCCCGACCTCGGTCGCAGGGTCGCGCGGATCACCGACGGTCAGCCGCTCGACCTGCGCGCGCATCGCGGCCACGAAGGCGTCGGCCACCCGCGTGTGCACCAGGAAACGCGTGCCCGCCAGGCAGACCTGGCCGGCGTTGCGGTACATCAGTGCGCCGGTCGCGGCGGCCTGATCGAGGTCGGCGTCTTCCAGCACGATGAACGGGCTCTTCCCGCCCAGCTCCAGGCTGCACGGCACGAGGTTGGCGCCCGCGGCCTGCGCGATGCGCCGCGCGGTCGGCACCGATCCGGTGAAGGACACGCGCGCGATGCGCGGGTCGCCGACCAGTTGGGCGCCGGTGGTGGCGCCCGCACCCTGCACGACGTTGAACACGCCCGGCGGCAACCCCGCTGCATGGGCCGCATCGGCCAGCAGCGAACAGGTCAGCGGCGCCCATTCCGGCGGCTTCAGGATGCAGGTGTTGCCCGCGGCCAGCGCGGGGCCGAGCTTCCAGGTCGACAGCATCAGCGGCGCGTTCCAGGGCGTCACGATCGCGACCACGCCGGCCGGATCGTGGCGCACGCGGTGGTGCGCCTGCTCGGTGTCTATCTCGCGGTTCTGCAGG
>CAIQMJ010001033.1 GCA_903872875.1 uncultured Variovorax sp. | reverse complement strand
CTCGGGTCGGTCGGTCATGCCGGAAAGCTCTCCCGCTTCCTGCCGATGTCACGCACCGTCAACCAGCGGGCGGTGACCGAGATGCTCGAACTCGTCGAGCTCACGCCCTTTGCACGGGAGCCGGTCACCATGCTGCCCGAAGGCCACAGAAAGCTGCTGGACGTGGCCATCGCGTTGATGCTGGAGCCTCGCCTCGTCATCATGGACGAGCCGACCAGCGGCGTCGCGGCCGAGGACAAGCACGGCGTCATGAAAACGCTCATGCGCGCACTGCAGGAGCGTGAGGTCACGAGCTGGTTCGTCGAGCACGACGTCGACATCGTGATGGCCTACGCCACGCGGGTGGCTGCATGGATCGACGGGCGCATCGCGGCCGACGGCACGCCAGAGGAGGTGTTCGCGAACACCATGATCCGGCGCGAAGTACTGGGGATGAAATGAGCTTCCGGCTCGATTCCATCCACGTCGATCTCGCCGGCCATGCCGTCCTGCGCGACGTCAATGTCGCGTTCCCGGCCGGCCGGACGGTGGCGGTGGTCGGCCGCAACGGTGCTGGCAAGACGACGCTGCTGCGCACGCTCATGGGCCTCGTCAAGCCGCGGTCCGGCCGCGTGCTGCTGGACGCCACCGACATCACCCACCAGCCCGCCCATCAGCGGGCCGCGGCGGGATTCGGCTACGCGCCGGAAGACCGCGTGATCTTTCCGACGCTGACCGTGGCCGAGAACGTGGCGCTTCCGTGCGACGTGCTCGGCCTGTCCAGGCCGGAGATGGCCCGGCGCATGGAGTCCGTGCTCGCCGTCGTGCCGCAGCTCAAGCCGATGCTTCCGCGCTCGGGGGCTGCGCTGTCGGGCGGCCAGGGAAAGATCGTTGCGCTCGCACGCGCGCTCATGGTCGGGACCCGCTTCGTGCTGCTCGACGAGCCTTTCCAGGGGCTGGCCCCCGCGCTGGCGCGGCAGTACGGCGAGTCGCTGATCTCCTTGCGGACGACGCATCCCGATCTCTCGGTGATCGTCACCGAATCGAATGCCGCCTTGCTCGATGGTGTCCAGAACGAGACGCTTCACATCGAGAGAGGCAGTGTGTTGTCCATGGGCCATGGACCGAACGAAACAAGCGGTGAATGCCGCGATGGAGAAAAGACAAGTGGACTCTGAGATGAAGAACCTGCCGTTGGGCGACGGGCCTTTGCGTGGCGTCGTCATCATCGACATCACGCGCGTGGTCGCGGGACCGTACTGCACCATGATGCTGGCGGATCTGGGTGCGACCGTTATCAAGGTCGAGAACCCGTCCGAGCCGGACTACGTGCGGACGTTTCCGCCCTTCGTCGATGGCGACAGGGGCAAGGCCAGCGCGTTCTTCGCGCAGTACAACCGCCACAAGCTCGGCGTCAGCATCGACCTCAAGACCGAGGCCGGCAAGTCGCTGTTGCGCGAGCTGGCCAGCAAGGCCGACATGCTGGTGGAAAACTTCAGGCCTGGCACCATGGACCGGATGGGTCTGGGGCACGAGGAAACGCTCCGGGTCAATCCGCGGCTCGTGTACGTCTCGATCAGCGGATTCGGGCAGTCCGGACCCAACTCGCGCCGTCCGGCCTACGACAACAGCGCGCAGGCCACCGGCGGACTGTGGTCGCTCAACGGAGAGAAGGGCGGCTCACCGCTGCGGGTCGGGACGATCATCGGCGACCTGTCCGCATCGTTCTATGCGGCCATCGCCGCACTGGCCGCGCTCATCCATGCGAAGAAGACCGGCCAGGGCCAATTGGTGGACGTGGCGCAGCAGGACTCGGTGATGACGCTCACCGAACATGCGATCGTCAATTACACGGTGGCCGGAAAGATCGGGGAGCCGCTCGGCAACGACCATCCCTTCGTGAGGCCGTACGGCCAATATGCGTGCAAGGACGGTTTCGTCTTCTTTGGCGCGTACACGGACAAGTTCTGGCGCGAGGCCTGCAGGATCTTCAATGAGCCCGAACTGATCGGCGACCCGGAGATCGACTCGATGGAAAAGCGCTTCGACGAGGCCACGTATGCGCGGCGCGTCGAGCCGATCGTGCGCCGCTGGTGCGCCGGCTACACCAAGGCGGAGCTCGAGGCGATGGCGGGCGACGTGATTCCCATGACGCCCATCAAGACCATCGCCGACGTCGTCGCCGACCCGCATCTGAAGGCGCGCGACATGATCGTGCCGGTCAGCGTGGACGGCGCCAGCGTCCAGGCATTCGGTACGCCGATGAAGCTGTCGAAGACGCCAGCCGTCGCGACGGGTGCGGCGCCCGCCTTCGGCGAGCACAACGAGGTCGTCCTGAAGGATTGGCTGGGACTGAGTGCCGCCGACTACGCGCGGCATCTCTCGGAAGGGGTGATCTGATGGGCATCGTCTACCAGGTCGAAGACGGCATCGCGACGGTCCGGATAGACCGGCCGGAAAAGCTCAACGCGCTCACGCTGGCGATGTATGCCGAACTCGGCAGCGCCTTCGCGCGCGCTCATGCGGATCCCTTCGTCCGCGTCGTGCTTCTCTGCGGCAGTGGTGAGCGAGCCTTCTGCGTGGGTGCCGATCTCACCGAATCGATCCCGGCATTGGCGGAAGGGCGCTTCGACATCTCCGAATGGGACGGCGCGCACATCAAGCAGAACGGCTTCTACAAGCCAGTGGTCGCGGCGGTGAACGGCCTGTGCATGGGCGGCGGCTTCGAGATCATGCTGGCGGCCGACATACGCGTCGCCTCGGAGACGGCGGTGTTTGCCTTCCCCGAAGCGTCGATGGGCTTTGCGCCGGCCGGCGGCACGCTGGTGCGGCTTGCGCGGCAGATCCCCTATGCGTTCGCGATGGAACTGATGCTTACGGCCGAACGCTTCCCGGCGAGGCGCCTGGCCGAAATGGGGCTGCTCAATCGGGTGGTCGCACCGAACGAACTCGATGCGGTGGCATGGGCCTACGCGCGCGGCATTGCCGCCAAAGGGACCGTGGCGGTCGAGGTCATCAAGGAGGCAGCACTGACGCTGGGGCATCTTCCTTTCGACGAGGCATTCCGTCAGGAAGCGCGTCTCGGTCAGCGCGCGTTCACCTCTGACGAAGCCAAAGAAGGTCTGCGGCG
>CAIQMJ010001032.1 GCA_903872875.1 uncultured Variovorax sp. | reverse complement strand
GCCATGGTCGCGGCCAGGAACACCAGCGGATTGATCGCAGCGGGCTTGCGTCGCAGCAGCACCGAATACACCGCGTAGTTGGCTACGGCCAGGAGCACCAGCAGTTCGCCGCCGTCGAAGCGCAGCGCGGCGAGGCTGGTCATGTCCCCGCGTGCCACGATCCAGGCGACACCCACGAACGAGATGGCGATGCCCACCAGCGCCTTCCCCGTGATGCGCTCGACGCCGAGGACCACTGCCGCGAGCGGCACCATGAGCGGCAAGGTCGAGTTGAGGAATGCGACGCTGGCGGCGGGCACGGTCTGCAGGGCAAGGTAGCCGAGGGCGTTGTAGCCGGCGATGCCGAAGGCGCCGCAGGCGGCAATCAGCACCCAGTGCCTTGCGAGCAACACACGCTCGCGCCAAGCCTGCCGCCAGACGAAGGGCGCCAGAACGGCGAGTGCCACGACCCAGCGACCGACCGCCAGAGAGACCGGTGGGAAGACAGGCCCGAGCGCCCTGCCGAGCACGAGGTTGCCCGCCCAGAACGCAGGCGGCAGCCATAACAGCCAGACGGGGCGGGCCCACAGGGCGAGCAACGCCTTGTGCATCACGCGCCCTGCAACCCGATGCGGACCCGGCGGTTGGAGCGGCCCTTGTTCTCGATCTTGAGGATCCGGATCGGGCGCGACGCGCCGGTCGAGTGCAGATGCGTTCCCCCGCAGGCTTGTCGGTCGAGGCCGGCGATCTCGACGATGCGGATCAAGCCTTCCGAAGAAGGCGGCGGCGCCACCGAGCGGGAACGCAGAAGGCCCTTCTCGGCGTGGGCGGCGGTCATGGACACGTAGCTGGTCTCGACAGCGAGGTTCTGGGCAACCACGTCGTTCAGTTCCGGCTCCAGTGCCCGCAGTCGATCGTTGTCGGCATCCGGCAGATCGAAGTCGATGCGCGCCGTGCCGTCTTCGTTCATCTGGACGCCCGTCACCAGTGCGCCGTCGAAGTCCCTGAAAACCAGCGCATTCAGGATGTGCAGGTCGGTGTGGAGTTCCCGCATGAGCTGGCGGAAGACCGGATCGGCCGCCACCTGCACGTCGCCTGCGATCTCCATGCTGCCGGCGACCTCGATCCAGACGGCGCCGCCTTCCTCGGAGAATCCGGTGACCGGGACTTCGCCGCCTTGCCACCGGAGGACGCCTCTGTCCGGAAGCTGGCCACCGCCACCGGGATAGAAGGGGTGCGTGGAAAGAAGGACCGCGCCGGGACGCGTGCGGACGACCGTCGCGTCCAGTGTCAGGATCTCGGATTTGTCTTGGCAGAAGAGTCGCGTCATGGGTTGCCTTGCTGGTGGGCGCCAGCTTGGCAGGACGGCTCGAAATGCTATTGGTCGGAATTGATGGAAGGCGGCGCAGCCGTTCCCAGGACGCTCGCCCGGACGCATTGGAGTGGCGTCATGCCGAAGGTGCGCTTGAAGTGCTTGTTCAGCGCGCTCTGGTCATAGAAGCCGGAGGCCAGCGCCGCGTCGGCGACGGACTGGCCCGACCGCAGGTGCCGCAGCGCACTCCTGAGACGCAGTTGGGTCAGGTAGGCGTGCGGTGTCAAACCGAGCGCTCGCTTGAACGCGACGATCAGCTGGAACGGCGTCAGACCCGCGGCCGCGCCCATCTGCTCGAGCGTCAAACTGTCCGCGTAGCAGTCCCGCACGATTTCGAGAACAGGCGCAAGTGCAGCAGCGTCCCGCGGGGCTCCGGGAATGCGCCGTGCGGCCTGCCCATGCCTTTGGAACAGGTCCCCGAAGGTGCGAACGAGCGACTCGCGATGCAGCAATGCATCCTGCGGTCCTCCGTCGAGCATGCGGTGAAGCGCCAGGAAACGCGCAACGAGATCCTGGTCGGTCACGACGTTCGATGTGAAGTACCCCGGTTGATCGATTCCGGCTGCATTCAGGACCTCCTGGATGGCCGGCTCGGCCAGATAGAACGATCGATATCGCCAGCGATCGCTGCCGCCCATCCGGCCCGAATGCGGTTCGGATGGATTGAAGACGAGCAGCGCCTGCGGGCGGGCAACGTCGGTGCGCCCACGGCTCTTGAACTCCGAGCCGCCCACTTCGGTCACCGCGACGACGAGGGAGTCGTGCACGTGGGGAGCGTAGTCGTGCGTCGTGAAGTCGGCGTGCAGCAGATCCATTCCCGGCACGGCGGGCGCATGCCAGTAGCGTGACTTGTTGCGGGTATCCACTCGGGCCAACGTGCATCTCCTTGCGGGCGATCGAGGGGATGGTAGCGCGCATCGGCGTGCCTTTGCGGCCAATGACTCGCCCGGCCGGCCCTTTGCGCGCGGTGCCTGCAAGGCTTGATCTCAGGCCGCAAGGCCGGCGCACTCGAGCATCACCTGCAGCAGCACGTTGCACCCCGCCTCGACATCCGCCGGCGCGGCGTCCTCGATCTCGTTGTGGCTGATGCCGTCCTTGCAGGGGATGAAGATCATTCCGGTCGGCGTCACGCGTGCCGTGTAGACCGCGTCGTGCCCCGCACCGGAAATCATGCGGCGATGGCTGAGTCCCAGCGCCCGTGCGGCCCGCTCCACCGCGTCGATGCACGACGGCGCGAAGGGCTGGGCGGGGTAGCTGGACACCGGCTCCAACTGGATCGGCAGGCCGCTCGTCTCGCTGAGTGCGGCCGCCGTCTCGCGGATGTCCTTGGCCATTGCATCGAGCAGTGCGTCGGTATGGTTGCGCAGGTCGATGGAGAATTTGACCTGTCCCGGGATCACGTTGCGGCTGTTGGGATGCACCTGCACCATGCCCACGGTGCCGCGGCCATGCGGTGGATGCCGTCCGGCGATGGCCACCACCTCCAGCATGAGCCGCGCTGCGATCTGCAGCGCGTCCTGGCGCATCGCCATCGGCGTCGGGCCCGCATGGGCTTCCATGCCGGTGACGATGCAGTCGAACCAGCGCACGCCGAGCGTGCCGAGCACCACGCCGATCGTCGTCTCCTCCTGCTCGAGCACCGGGCCCTGCTCGATGTGTGCCTCGAAGTAGGCGCCCATCGGATGGTCGCCCGGCACCTGCGTGCCGAGGTACCCGATCCGTGCGAGCTCGTCCTTGACGCTGCGGCCTTCGGTGTCGCGCGCCGCCCAGGCGTGGGCCAGCGGAATGGCGCCGGCGAAGACGCCCGAGCCCATCATCACCGGCACGAAGCGCGAGCCCTCCTCGTTGGTCCAGATCGCGATCTCGATCGGCGCCTCGGTGCGGACGCCGGCGTCGTTCAGCGTCTCGACCACTTCCAGCGCGGCGAGCACCCCGTAGTTGCCGTCGAACTTGCCGCCGGTGGGCTGCGTGTCCAGATGGCTGCCGGAGACGATCGGCGGCAGCGTCGGATCGCGTCCCATCCGGCGCAGGAAGACGTTGCCGATCTGGTCGACCGCCACCGTCATGCCGGCCTGGCGCGCCCAGCCCACGACCAGCGCGCGGCCCTGCCGGTCGAGCTCCGACAGCGCCAGGCGGCAGACGCCGCCCTTGGGTGTCGCGCCGATCTCAGCCAGCATCATCAGCCGTTGCCAGAGACGCGGTCCGTCGATGCGCAACGCGTCGGTTGCAGAACTCCGCATGATCGATTCCTTTGAGTTTGGGGGCGTGACCGCGGACTGTGTCGTGCGGCGACGATCGCCGCCATGGCCCATCGGTGCCATGGCGCGGACGGCGTGCGCCCCGCAGACTGGGCTCTTTGCAGCAACCGGAAGTCCAGCATGCGTGTGATCGTTGTGGGTGGTGGAATCGCGGGTCTCGGGGCGGCATTCCGCCTGCGCGAAGCGGGCCACGAGGTGGTCCTGATCGAGAAGGACGAGACGCCCGGCGGGCGATGCCGTTCGGTGCTGTGGAACGGCGTCTGGGCGGTCACCGGCGCCTTTGCCTTTCTCGGCGCCGAGACCAACCTGATGGATCAGGCCCGCAAGCTCGGCATCGATGCGCCGGCCGGGCTTTCCGACCTGACCGATGCGCATCAGTGGAACGTGTGGGTCAAGCGGCGCGAGGCGGTGCACTTCGGCGCATTCGACCTGATGGCAGCCGCCCGCCATCCCTTCATCCCGCTGTCGGAAAAGGCACGGCTGCTGGCGACCCTGCCGACATTGGTGCGCCAGACCCTGGCTGGCGATCCGCGCGACATCACCAGCAGCGCAGCCTTCGACACGGTGAATGCCTGCGAGTACTTCCGCCGCTATTCGCCGACCTTCGTCGACTACTTCCTCGAGCCCTGCATGGGCATGTTCTGCGGCTATGGAGAGGACGATTTCTCGCTGGCCTGGACCGCCTGGAGCTCGTCCGGAAAACTGTCCTGGGGTGCGAACCACATCTGGAGCTTCAAGGAGCGCGGTGCCGGCAGGCTGACCTGGGAGCTCGGCCGGCATTTCCTGAACGATGCGGGCACCGACTACCGGCTGGGCGAGGAAGTGCTGGCCGTCCGCCATGGTGCCGATGGCGTCGAGGTCGACGCGCGCCGTGGCGAGCGCACCGAGACCCTGCGCGGCGACGCCGTCGTGATGGCCGTGCCAGGCAACCGGGTGGCGGGCCTGATGCCCGGCCTCGACGCGCCGCGCCGCGCCTTCTTCGACACGGTCGACTATGCAGGCCACCACATCGTGTATTACGTGCTCGACCGGCCGAAGGGCGAACTGCTCGATACCTATGTGCTGCCGGCCGCCGACGGCTTTCGTCGAACCGGCAACCTGCGCTTCACCGACATGGGCGACGGCCGTACCTTTGCCCATTCGCAGTGGAAGGACTGGGGCTGCCGCCAGCATGCGGGGGCCTCGGTGGAAGAACTGCTCGACATCGCCTGGAGCGACGTCGTCGAGGTGCTGCCCCAATTGAGCGAGACCGTGGTGCTTGACCGCTTCGTCTCACTGCAGCCGGACGCCATCTGCAAGCGGCCCAAGGGCTATATCGCCGGACTCGCGAAGTTCGTGGCGCTCGGCCCGCTGGACCGCGTGGCCTTCTGCGGAGACTACCTGAGCAACAGCACGGTCGGCCAGTCGCACTGGTCGGGCCTCGTCGCGGCCGAGCAGTTGCTGGCGCGCACCTGACGACGTGTGCAGCCGCACAGCGGGGCGCGCAGGCTCAGCGGGCGGCGGGCAGGTCGAAGCCGCCACCGGCGCGCGCGCACAGTGCGGTGCGGTTGGGCACCTGCATCTTTTCGAAGATCGCGCGCAGATGGTTCTTGATCGTCCAGGGGCTCGCGTCCAGCATGCGGGCGATCGCCTTGTTCGAGTGGCCCCGCACCACGAGCTGCATCACCTGGCGCTCGCGCGGCGTCAATGCATCGATGCCATCGATCGGCCGTGATGTGCGCGAGTTGCCTGGCATGGACCGCGCGTGCGCCTGCCGTTCCGCCGCTATGGCATAAGCCAGCCCCAGCACCGGCGCGATCGTGCACGCCAGGGCGCGTTCGCCGCCGTTGAAGTCGTCCGACGCGGCGTCACGCACCAGGCTCAGTGCGCCGGCGATCTCGTCGCCGTTGCGCACCACCAGCGTCATGACGTGGCGTGCGCCGCCCGGACGCATCATGTCGGTGTAGTACGGCGCACGCACCAGGCGCTGCGCGGGCACCAGATCCGACAGGCAGGCGACGCTGGCGCCCAGCCGCGCCTCGTCGGTGGCAAGCCAGCGGCCGATCGGGTCATGGTCCCGTACGTGCGCGCAGTAATGCGCCTTGCACCACGATGGCCAGTTGACGAAGTGCACGTCGTCCGGCGAGCGCGAGGTTGCGGCCGCCGCACCGGTCCGCCGCTCGACGAAGACGGCCTTGGATGCCGAGAAGACCTGGCCAAAGGAGGCGGCGCTCGCGTGAGCGAAGTCGGTGGTGCCGGCGACCCGCCGGATCGGCGCCAGCAATGTCTGCATCTGGCTTTCGCTGAGTTCCATGGTCCGCTCCTTGACGGCGCGACACGCAGAGCGACCGGCACCGGCCCCGATTCCCGGCGGACGGCCGACGCGCGCGTGGCGCTTCCGCATCCTATCGGCTGTCTTCGCTGGCCGCGCGGCACGCCGGTATTTGCGACAGCGGCATGACGGTAACCGGCAGGCCGCCTGCCGTATGCGCGGTGGCGTCGAAAGCGTTCAGCGCGCGGTATTCGCGGCATCGCGCTTCGGCGATCGGGTCCGATGGCAGGCGGCTCAGCGACGGATGGCACATCAGCACATCGCGGTCGGCGCAGCCCTCGGCCCAGTTTTCGAGACGGGTGCGGTAGGGCACGGTGTCGTCGAACGCGTAGACGCCCAGCAGCCGGCCGTTGGTCGGTATTCCGTGCTGCCGCGCCTGACGGCGCAGTGCGCGGCCGCCCAGCGCAAAGATCAGGTCCTGCTTCTGCGGCCAGCGGACCGCGCGGCCCGGCGCCGTGCTGCGCAGCCACGGTGGCTGGCCGGCGTAGCGGTCCGACAGCTCGCGCACGAGGATGTCGCGCACCATCGGCAACTGGTGCACGTGCCGATGGCCATCGACGAAGCTTGGTGCGCGACCCATCGCTTCCTCGAACATCGCGAGCTGCATGCGCACCTGTTCGCGCAGCCAGGCCCGATCGGCGGTGCGCAGGTAGCAGGCTGCAATCAGGCGGCCGAGGCTGCGGTCCGCGCCATCGCGGCCGGGCAGATGGCTCAGGTCGAGATGCAGGCCGGCGTCGAGCAGCAGCGGGCTCAGCGTGCTCAGGCGCTGCGCACCGACCTTCCATGCGCTGCGCAGCACCATGCAGCCTGTGGCCGAGATCCGCCCGCGCTCCACCAGGTTGAGCACCGCGGCATTGATGCCGGCGCTCATGCCGTAGTCGTCGGCGCAGATGCAGAGCCGTCGCGTGCCGTGGGGCGCCGTCATGGCTGTGTGCCTTCCACAAGGTGTGCCGGTGGCAGATCGGCGCAGCCGGCGCTGGCCGGGGTGAATCGCCAGATCGCGATCGGACCTTCGACGATGGCCGGTACCTGCGTGGACAGCCAGGCGGTGGTCGCCTGGTCTTCCGGTGCGCCGATCAGCCAGCTCGTGCCGGATGCGCAGAGCAGTCCGTGCAGGTCCTGTGGCGAGACCAGTGCCTGCCGGCGGCGGGCTGCGTCGAATCCGCCGGCATCGAAGAGCTCCTTGCGCCAGTTGTCCCGCGCCTGTGCCGCGGCGGGCGTCCAGTCGGCAATGACGCCGATGGGCTGCGGCAGATGCCAGTAGAACGGGACGTCGTACCGATAGGCATCG
>CAIQMJ010001031.1 GCA_903872875.1 uncultured Variovorax sp. | reverse complement strand
CGAGACAGGCCGCGCCCTGCGTGCGCACGACCAGCGGATTGATGTCGACGCTCTCCAGCACGTCGGCATGCGCGACGGCGAAGTCCGACAGCCGGCACAGCGCATCGGCCAGCGCCTGCTCGTCGTATTGCGGACCGCCGCGCCACTGGCGCAGCAGCCGCGTCGCCTTGACCCGCTCGATCAGCGCCGCCGCGCTTGCCGGCGTGAGCGGCGCCGACGCGAAGGCCACGTCCTTGAACAGCTCGACCGCGGTGCCGCCCGAGCCGTACATCACCATCGGTCCGAAGGTCGGGTCGCGGTGGATGCCGAGGATCACCTCGACGCCGCCCTGCAGCATCGGCGCGATCAGCACGCCGTCGAGCCTGGCGTCGGGCCGGGCGCTGCGGGCGCGTGTCATGAGTTCGCCGTAGGCGCCTTCGACCGCGGCGGCATCGCCGAGCTTGAGCATCACGCCGCCGACCTCGGTCTTGTGCGGGATGTCGGGCGAAACGATCTTCGCGACCACCGGGAAGCCCATCGCCGTGGCAGCGGCAACGGCTTCGGCGGCGCTGCGGCACAGCCGCTCGGGCAGCACCGGCAGGCCGGCCTGCGCGAGCGCGCGCTTGGCGCCGTCTTCGGTTACCACGTCGACCAGCGGCGCCACCGCAGCGACCTTTGCCGCGGGCGCATACAGCGCCTGCCGACGCGCGCGGATGTGCGCCAGCGCGGCCACCGCACGCACCGCGCGCGACGGGTCTTCGAACACCGGAATGCGGTGCCGTTCGAGCGCCTGGTTGACCTCGGGGCGCGACAGCATCACCAGCACCAGCAGGCGATCGGGGTGCTGCTCGCGCACCGCGATCAGCTCGGCCTGCGTGCTGGCGAAGCGTTCGGGCGACAGGCCGACGTGCGCGAGGTACGCGAAGACGGTGCCGTAGCCGGCGTGGTCCAGCATCACGCCCACGGTGCGCGACACGCCACTCGGCACCGCCGTGACCTGCGCCGTCATGTCCAGCGGATTGCTCGCCACCGCGAAGGGCAGCAGGTCGAGCGCGGCGCGGCGTGCGGCCTCGGGCAGCGGCTTCAGCGCGAGGCCGCGGTCGCCGGCCTCGTCGGCCATCAGCACGCCGATGCCGCCCGACCCGGTGACCACGCCGACGTCGGCATTGCGCGGCAGTTCGCCGGCCACCGACAGCAGGTAGGCGATGTCGAGCATCTCCTCGATCGACTCGGGGCGCCAGGCGCCGCACTCGGCGAACACGGTGTCGTAGACCGCGTCGTTGCCGGCCAGCGAGCCGGTGTGGGTGGACGCCGCAGCCGCGCCGACCTCGGTGCGGCCGACCTTCATCACCAGCACCGGCTTGCCGGCCGCGGCGGCCTTGAGCAGTGCGCTGCGCAGGCGGTCGCCGTCGCGGCACGATTCGAGCGCGGCGCAGATCACGCGCGTGTCCGGGTCGCCCGCCAGGTAGTCGATGCACTCGGCCACGTCGACGTCGGCCTCGTTGCCGGTCGCGATGATCTTGCCGAAGCCCAGTCCGCGCAGCGAGGCCATGCCGTAGGCAGCCGAACCGAAGGCGCCGCTCTGCGTGGCCAGCGAGATCGGGCCCGGCACCGGCTTCAGGCCGTTGAGCGCGGTCGAGAAAGTCGAGAAGAAGCGCGTCGGCACGTTGAGCAGGCCGAGCGAATTGGGGCCGAGCATGCGCACGCCGGATTCGCGGCACATCTGCACCAGCCGTTCCTGCAGCGCGCGGCCGGCGGCGTCGATCTCGGCGAAGCCGGCGGTCAGCACCTGGATCGCCTTCACGCCCTTGCGGATGCAGTCGCGCACGGCCGCTTCGACGCCGGCCACCGGCACCGCGATCACGGCCTGGTCGACCGGGCCGGGGATGTCCAGCACGCTGGCAAATGCGGGCAGGCCCTGGATGGTGGCGCCGCTCTTGTTGACCGGATAGATGGGCGCCTCGAAGCCGCCTTCGAGCATGAAGCGCAGCGGCCGTCCGCCGATGCGCTCGGGGTCGGACGAGGCGCCGATCAGCGCGACCGAGGCGGGATTGAACAGGCAATCGAGCGGATGCATCGGTGTGGGTCTCCTCAGTGCAATGCGGGCTCGGCCGCCAGGCGGTCGAGCAGGGTGAAGCGGTCGCCCCATTGCTGGCTGCAGGCCAGCGTGTGCATGGCGAGCCGCGCGGCCGGCAGCTCGCGCGACATGCCGATGCCGCCGTGCAGCTGGATCGCCGACTCGGCCGCGGTGCGTCCGGTGACCGACAGGTAGAACTTGACCAGCGCCACGTCGCGCAGCGTGGCGGCGGACAGCGTGCCGGCGGCCGCGCCGTCGAGCGCCACCAGCTGCTGGCGCACCATGCCGCGTGCGTTCTCGTAGGCGACATACATCTCGACGACCTTGTGGCGCAGCGCCTGGAAGGTGGCCAGCGCCACGCCGAATTGCTGGCGCATGCCGAGGTAGTCGATGGTCTGCTCGATCATCGCGCCGATGGCGCCGATCATCTGCGCGCAGCACAGCAGCGCACCCACCGCCTGCGCGTGGTCGACCAGCTGCTGCACGCCGTCGCCGCGCAGCAGCACGCTGGCGGCAGGCAGTTCGAGCGCGTTCAGCGCGATGTCGGTGGTCTGGCGGCCGTCGATGCCGAGGTAGTCGCGCACGCTGCCCGACAGCGCGGCGCGCGGCGCGAGGAACAGCGCGGGGGCGCCATCGAGCGGTGCGACGAAGAGCAGGTGCGTGGCGGGTTCCGACAGGTCGATGCCGCGCAGCGTGCCGTCGAGCACCACGCGGTCGCCCTGGCTGCCTTGACCACGCGCAGCGAGCGCGCCGGCTGGCAGGTCGAGCACCGGGCAGACAGAGGCCTTGCCCATCGCGATGTCGTTGAGCAGCGCTGCGGCGGACGCTTGCCCCGCGATGCCGGCCAGCAGCGTGGGCACCACCGCGCAGCGTGCCACCAGCGGTGCCGGCAGCGCATGGCGGCCGGCGGCCTCGGCGATGGCGGCCACGTCGCCCAGCGACGCACCGGCGCCGCCGTGCGCCTCGGCGATCAGCACCGCCTGCCAGCCCAGCTCGAGGAACTGGTCCCAGGTCGCGCTGGGCTGCATACCGCTGAAGCCGGGGCTGGCGGGTGCGTCGGCGGCCACGCGTGCCGTGGTGTCGAAGAGGTCGCCGGGGAACATCGGCTCGGCATGGAATGGCATGGGGTCAGGCTCCGAAAAGGTCGCGCGCGATGACGTTCTTCTGAACTTCGCTGGTGCCGCCCGCGATGGTGCGCGAACGGTAGAAAAGATAGGTGTGGACCAGCTCGCGCTGGAGGTCGACGTCGCCGGTCGCACCGACGCCCTCGACCAGCCGCGAGGCGTATTCGTTGCCGGCGATGTCCAGCGCGATGCCGATGATCTGCTGCGACAGCTCGGAGCAGAACAGCTTGAGCGCGGACGACTTGGATGCCGCGAGCGTGCCCTGCATCTCTTCCTGGATCGCGCTCAGCAGCATTTCGCGGGCGCCCTTCACGCCGGCCTGCACCAGGTAGAGCCGCTCCTGCAGCACGTGGTGGCTCGGCAGCGCCGGACCGCTGCCGCGGCGCTCGGCCAGCAGCTGCTCGACCTGCTCGGCCAGGCGCGCGAGGCGCGGCACCGTGGCGGGCGACAGCCGCTCGCGGTCGAGCAGGAACTTGGCGCACTTCCAGCCGCCGCCTTCCTCGCCGACCAGGTTCTCGCAGGGCACGCGCACGTCGTTCAGGAACACCTCGTTGACGTGGTGCCAGTGGTCGATCGTCGGGATCGGGCGGACCTCGATGCCGGGCGTGTTCATCGGCACCAGCAGCAGCGAGATCCCGGCCTGCTTGCGGCCCTCGGTGGATGTGCGCACCAGCGTGTACATCATGTCGGCCTCCTGCGCGTGCGAGGTCCAGATCTTCTGGCCGTTGATCACGTAGTGGTCGCCGTCGCGCACGGCCGAGGTCTTGAGCGACGCCAGGTCGGAGCCCGCGCCGGGTTCCGAATAGCCCTGGCACCACCACTCGCTGCCGTCGAGGATGCGCGGCAGGAAGCGCGCCTTCTGCTCGGGCGTGCCGAAGTGCAGGATCACCGGCCCGATGTGGCCGAGCCCGTGGTGGTACTGCGGCGGGCAGTCGGCCTGCGCGGTGATCTCCTCGAACAGGTAGCGCTGCTGCAGGTCCCAGCCGGTGCCGCCCTGGGACACGGGCCAGTTGGGCGCGGCCCAGCCGCGGGCGAAGAGCTTCTCCTGCCAGATGCGGTATTCGTTGCGGGTGATCTTCTGGTTGCTGCGCACGAACTGCTTGAGTTCTTCCGGGCATTGCTGCTCGGCGAACTGCCGCAGCTCGGCACGGAAGTCGGCATAGGGATCGGCGTCGGTCAAGGTGGCTTGGGTCATGGTTCTGTATGCGAAAGGAAGGATGGGCCTTCTCGTCTCAATGGAAGCTGCGGCCGCCGTCCACCGCCAGCACGATGCCGGTCACGAAGGACGATTCGCGGGAACTCAGGTACAGCGCGGCATGCGCGATCTCGATCGGCTGGCCGATGCGCTGCAGCGCGTAGCGCGGCGCGACCTGCTCGCGCAGCACCTCGTCGCTGTAGCCGCTGCGCACCATCGGCGTGTCGACCGCGCCGGGGCACACGGTGTTGACGCGGATCGGCGCCCATTCGAGCGCCAGCGTCTTGCCCAGCGAGATCACGCCTGCCTTCGACGCCGCGTAGGCGCCGCGCCGCTTGAAGGGCTGCAGGCCCTGGCCCGACGCGAGGTTGACGACGGTCGCGTCGCCGGCCGCGCGCAGGTGCGGCTCGCAGGCGCTGCAGACCAGGAAGGTGCCGGTCAGGTTCACGTCGAGCACGCGGCGCCAGTCGGCCGGCTTCAGCTCGGCCAGCAGGTCGGTGTTGGCGATGCCGGCGGCGTTCACCACGCCGTCGAGCCCGCCGAAACGCTCGGCTGCCGCGGCCACGCCGTCGTGCACCGAGGCTTCGTTGGCCACGTCCATCGCAAGCGCGATGCCGTCGCCGCCGGGCGCGCTCGCCAGCGGCTGGCGGTCGCACCAGGCGACGCGCGCGCCCTCGGCCGCGAACAGCGTGGCGATCGCCTGGCCGATGCCCGAGGCGGCGCCGAGCTCGCGGTATGGAGTCCAGAGCGCGTCCTGCGTCGTGCCGTAGCGGTAGCAGTCGAGGAGGCGCCGTTTCCAGGACGCGTCCACCGCGAT
>CAIQMJ010001030.1 GCA_903872875.1 uncultured Variovorax sp. | reverse complement strand
GGCGCCGGCACGTTCGGCTTCGTCGATGTGCATCGAGCCGTCGTACTTGGCGCCGATCGGGCAGACCGGGTTGCAGTTGTTGTTGCCGGCACAGACCGGGCGGTTGCCGTACGGCCGCGTTGCGCGGCCATGCGGTTCGATCACCGGGTTGTAGCCGCCGGGCGCGAGCATCTCGGCGGCGCGCGTCATGAAGTACGGCTCGTTCAGGCCCTTCATCGGGAAGGGCCTGGAACGCGGTGGCCACGCCTGGCCACCATGGCCGCTCTCGTCCTGGCCGTCGACGCCTGACACGCCCAGTTCGGCTTCGGCTTCGCAGTAATAGGGTTCGAGTTCCTCGTAGCTGATCGGCCAGTCGCGGCCGCGGCCGTAGAGCGTCCTGAGCTTGAAGTCGTTCGGAATCATCCGCCACAGCGCCGATCCGAAGTGCCAGGTCGTGCCGCCGACCACCCGCAGGTATTTGGTCGGGTACGACACCGGCCCGACCTGCTGCAGGTAGTTCCCGTAGGTCGACGGGATGTGCGGCGGATTGGGGAACGGCGAACCGGAGCCCTGGGCCTTCATGTTCGCCAGCGACAGCTTGACCGGCGAATTGCGGTAGGTCTCGACGATGTCCGCGCGCTTCACCCGCGGGCCGGCCTCCAGGATGATCACCGACTTGCCCGCCTTGGCGAGCCGGCTGGCGATCACGCCGCCCATCACGCCCGATCCGATCACGATCAGGTCCGCATCAAACTCTTTGCCGCTCATCGTTGCATCTCTTTGTTCGGCGTCGTCGACAGGTTGGCTGGCTTCTCGCCCCACGAATCGGGTCCACCGCCGTAGCTGGGAATGACCAGGACATCGGCCGTCGGCCGGTACATCAGTGCATCGGCGTAGCTGATCAGCTCGACGTCGGTGTCGTTGTTGACGATGCCGAGGTACCAGGCCGAGACGATCTGCGTGATGGTCTTGCGCAGCGGCTCGCTCAGGTCCGGACGGGCCAGCAGTTCGTCGATGTGGGACGCCTTGGCATCGTTCACGTAGCGCTGCAGCTCGGCCGCTGCGGCGGTGAACTTCGGATCGAGGCGCGCCAGCGAGGCCTCGTAGCGCGTGGCGAGGCCGGCCGCGAGCGGCTGGCCGCCTGTGAGGAACTCGGACAGGCGCAGGAACCCGGTCGACGCGGTGGTCGCCGCGAGGGCGTTGGTGGTGCCGAGGACGGTGGTGCCGCCAATGGCGAGCACCGCGCCTGCCGCCACCGCGGTGCCGAGGAGCGCGCGGCGCGAAATCGGGAACGCGAGGGGAAAGACGTTTGCGGTGCGGTCCGCGGTCGTGGGGTTCGACATGGTCGTTACTCCTGGTGGGCGCGGCGCCGGCTGCGCGAACGCAGGGCCACGATGAGGACGAATGCCACGATCAGCACGACGATGCCCGGCAGGATCAGCGGCCGCATCCGGGCGATGAAGGGCGGCTTGCCGCCGGCCCGCAGCGCCTGCACGTCGTCGACACTGACCTTCACGGCCGGATTGCCGTAATGGCCGAGGACGTAGTTGCTGACGTCGGCGATTTCCTGGTCGCTCAGGCGATCGGTGAACGAGGCCTTGTCGCCGAAGGCGGGCATGAAATGCGCGTGGCTGTCCACGGTGCGGTCGACGCCGTGCAGGATGGTCGCGATCAGGTTGTCGGGGCGGTCGGCGCCGGTGGCCGTGTTGTGGAACAGCGAGGGATAGTTTCCGTTCGCGGTCCCGGCTCCGCCTTCCTGGTGACAATGGGCGCAGCTGCCGCTGTATACGCGCCAGCCCGGGTCGACACCGGTCGCGAGGCCGCGCTGATCGACCTCGGTGTTCGAGGACTCGCCGTAGGCGAAGCGCGGCTTGGCTTCGGCGCTCGCGACGGCCGGCACCTGCTTCAGGTAGACCGCAATGGCCTTCAGGTCGGCCTCGGGCAGATGCTGCAGGCTGTGCTCGATCGCCTCGGCCATCGGGCCGGCGGCCTGGGCCTTGCCGTGCACCCGGCCGGTCTTGAGGTACTGCACCAGCTCGGCTTCGCTCCATGCGCCGATGCCGCTGGTGGCGTCGGAGGTGATGTTCGGCGCATACCAGGGGCCGATCGATCCGCCCGAGAGGAAGGCCTTGCCGTCCTGCTCGGCCATCAGCGCGTTGCGCGGCGTGTGGCAGGTGCTGCAATGGGCGAGCGCGCCCGCGAGGTAGGCGCCCCGGTTCCACTCGGCCGACTGCGAGGCATCGGCCACGAAGCGCTGGTTCTTCAGGAACAGCGCATTCCACACCGCCATCGAGAAGCGCAGGTTGAACGGAAAGGGCAGCGCGGTTTCAGGTGCGCGCTTGTCGACCGGCGCGACGCCGTGCATGAAGTACGCATAGAGCGACGCCGTGTCGTCGTCGCTGAGCTGCGTGTACGACGTGTACGGCATCGCGGGATACAGATGCGCACCGTCCTTGCGGATGCCCTGGCGCAGCGAGCGGCGGAAGTCATCCAGGGTGTAGTCGCCGATGCCGCCGGACTTCGACGGTGTGATGTTGGATGCGTAGATCGCACCGAGCGGCGAGTCGATCGGATAGCCACCGGCGAATGGCGCACCGCCCTTCGGCGCCGTATGGCAGGCAGCGCAATCGGCTGCCACCGCCAGCAGGCGGCCCTTTTCGATCTGCCCGGCATCCGGCCGTGCGTCCTGCGCGTGCGCCGCTCCCATGAAAGCGGCCAAACCCAGCCCCAGCGCCCTCCAAAAAAACGAGGCGCAAAACCCTGACCTGCGTAGCCGCATCGTGCCGGACCCTTGTGTTGTTCTGCATGCCTGCACCCTCGGCGAATCCTGGGACAGGCGATCTTCGTGAGCGCGATTGTGGTTTCGATCTGCCGAGGGGACGTGCCGAGATAAAGCTTGTCCGTGCGTTCTAGTCACGTTTACCCTGATTGCGCACGGGAATGGATTTGTTGTGGCATGTTGTATGTCGTCTGATGACTCCATGGAAATGCGTTCGAGGTCTGACAACTGGGGTGGAACGCAGGCCATCACCCCGCCGCGCGGGTAGCGGTGCCGGCTGACATGGCATGCTTCCCGACGGTGGCTCAATCGCAAAATCGAAGCTCAACAACCTACGATGTCGAAAACGCAGCACTCGGAACGCGCAATCAAGCTCAAGCCGCGACAGATGAAGCGGCAGCGCCAGCAGCAATCGCTCGTGCAGCAGCATCGACCCATCCACTACCCCGAACCTGAGATTCCGATCTGGAAACCGCTCGGCTGAGCCGGGCTCCTGAGCCGGGCTCCTGAGCCGCAACGCCGCTCCGGAGGCGATGGAGTGAAACGATGAGGCGGTCTTTCCCCGTTGATGACGCCGGCCTGGCCGAGGCTGCGCTGGCCGATGCCGATGCCGTCATCGCGCGCCTGCTGCCGTTGACCGATCCATCCGATGTGGCGTCGATGCCATTGCAGGAGCATCTGGCGTCGGCCTGGTTCAACCGGATCGAAGCGCTTCGGCTGCTCGATCGTTCTGCCGACATCCCGGCTGTCGCCGATGCGCTGTGCGCGCACTTCGAACCGGGAGCGAACGACATCGTCGCGCCCGTGATGGCGCAGCCGACGGCGTGGCCGTGGGTCGCGCGAGCGCTGTGCGAGAAGGCGATGGCACTTGGTGGCCTGGACCAACGCGATGGCGCGCTGACGCTGCTGCACGACCTGCAGCAGCGCTTCCGGAATGCACAGTCGCCGGCAGTTCGTGAATGGGTCGCGGTCGCCGGATTGGAAGAGGCGATGCTGCGCGCCAGCGCAGGCGCCACCTTTGCCCTGGTCGACATGGTGCGGCATTGCCAGGACCTGATCGATCGCTTCGGCCACGACGACTGGCCTGCGACGCGCGTCACCGTGGCCCGTACGCGGGCCTGGCAGGCGCGCCTGCTGTCGCAGCTCGGCTACCACGATGAAGCGTTGGCGCGCTACACGGCCCTGCATGGCGATCTGCTCGGTAGCGCCGAACCGGCGCTGAAGGAGCAGGGCGCCGACGCGCTGCATGCGAAGGCCAGGCTGCTCGATCGGCTGGACCGGAGGGACGAAGCGTCGGCCGCGCTCCAGGCCCTGGTCCAGGCCTGCGCCGACGCCGTCCATCCCGGCCTGCGCCAGACGCTCGCGCTGGCGCAGGCGGACCAGTTGCTGCATCGGCAACGCGAGCGGCCCGGCGGCGCGGACGATGCCGATGCGCATGTCATCGATGCCTGCGACGCGCTGCTGGCGAGCCACGAGGACAGCACCGACACCATCGTGCTGAGGTGCGTCAACCAGGCCATGCGCCTGAAGGCGGATCTGTTGCGTACACGCGATGGCGGGTTCGGCAGCACGACGACGGCGGACGCGCTGACCGACCGGCAGTGGGCGCGATACGCCGACCATCCCGACGCACAGGTTCAGCGCGAGGTCGTACTGGCCATGCTCGACAAGTTGTCGTCGCTCCGGGATCCCGATCAGCGGCTGGCCGGCTGCCGGTCGCTGATTGCGCGTTTCGGCGATTCGCGATCCGACCTTCTGCAAGCGGCTCTTGCGCATGCGCGCCTGTTGGAGGCCCGGGCCTTTTGCAGCCTCGACCGCGACGAAGAGGCGCTCGCGGCGCTCGACGCGCTGCCGGAACTTCTCCACAGCGCAGGCACTGCCGACAGCGCCCACACCCTGCCGGACGGCTTGCGCGAGGCCCTCGCGCGCGCCATGGATCTTCGGGCCGACATCTGGAACGAGCGCCCGCCTGCAGCGCACCCGCGCCAGAGCGGAAGGGGCGATGACGGAGCGCCGATCGAGGTGGCCGTGACGCAGGCCGAGGTGCGCTATGCCGAAGCCGTGGAGGCGCTCTGCGCGCGCTTCTCGGCGGACCCGCTGCCGCATGTCCGCGCCATCGTGGCGAACGCGCTGTACGCCCTTGCGGTGAACTGGCGCGAGCGGCTGCACTTCGCGCAGGCGGTCGATGCCTACGCCGTCTACCTGCGGTCCTTCGCGGCCGACACGAGCCCGTCGATCGAGGCCCTCACCGCCAAGGCCTGGCTCAACCAGGGCTACGTGTTCATGATGCTGATGGATCGCGAGGCCGACGCGTTGATCGCCTACGACGCGCTCATTGCACGCTTCGCCAACGCCACCAGCGCCGACATGCGCGACACGCTGGCCAAGGCCGCGGCCAGCCGTCTCACCTGCCTGAACCGGCTCCAGCGTCAGGGCGTCGCGGTCGACTACGGTGCGCAGTACGAGGACCTCTCGCTGGCGCAGCGCGACGCCATCAGCGCCACCATCGAGCGCGGCCGCGTGCTGGCGGTGGCGGGCAGGCACCGTGAAGCGATCGCCTGCTACGACGAGGTGCTGGAGGTACACCTCGCGTCGTTGCATCCCGAACTGCGCCGCCAATGCCTCGACGCGATGGTGCGCAAGGGCTACAGCCTGGGGCAACTGGCGCAGCGCGAGGCCGCGCTGGCCGTGAACGACGAGATCATCGCGCGCTATGGCGACGACCTGTCGACCACCGTCGAGAAGGACGTGGCGCTCGCCATGTCGAACCGGGCCGTGCAGCTCGACAGGCTCGGTCGCCACGACGAGGAAGTGCAGACCTACGACCGCATCATCGCGCGATGGCACGCCTCCACCGTGGCCTACCTGCGCCAGCGGGTGGCCAGTGCACGCTATTGCAAGGCCATCACGATCGCGGACACCGATCTCGAAGGCGCGCTGTCGCTGTACGAAGAGGTCATGCGCACCAGCCTGCACGCACCCGAGGCTGCGATCCGGCTCGAAGCCGCGAAGTCGGCCGTCAACCGAAGCATCCGGTTGCGCCGCGCCGGCCGCTACGACGAAGCGGTGGCGTGCGCCGAAGCCCTGGTGCAGGCCTGCGGCACGGAGATCGATGCCGACATCGCCGCGCAGGTCGTCAAGGTTCGCATCGGGCTGGCGCGGGCGTACGGCGAGTCGGGGCAGACGGCGCGGCAGCTCGAGACCATCGAGTCGCTGATGGCCTTGCCCGGCGCTGCATTGACCGAGGTGCAACGCAATGAGCTGTCGGCTGAATATCGCCAGGCCAAACCCGCGGCCACGGCGATCGGCAAGGCCGCGCACGCGCTCGGCAGCTGGTTCGGCCGGCGCAAGTAGACCTGTTGCCCGCCCTGCGCCGGAATCGGTCGACCGCCATGGTCCTCACTTCCAGAGCGCGCAGCGGCTCTCGGCCTTGGTCGTGAAGACATCGTCGCCATTCAATGTCCTGATCAGCTTCGTGTAGTCCCATGGTTCCCTGGACTCGGCCGGAGACTTGACCTGCATCAGGTACATGTCGTGCACCATCCGGCCGTCGGGGCGGATGACGCCCTTTGCATAGAAGTCGTTGATCGGCGTCTTCTTCAGGTACGCCATCACGGTGTCGGCATCGGTCGTGTTCACGGCCTTTACCGCCTTGAGATAGTTCATCGTTGCCGAATAGTCGCCGGCTTGCAGGTCGGTCGGCATGCGCTTGGTCTTCTCGAAGAACTTGCGACCGAACGCACGGCTCTGGTCATTGAGATTCCAGTCCCAGCTGGTGGTGAACAGCAGCCCCTCGGTGTTCTTGAGTCCCATGCTGTGGAAGTCGCTGATGAAGACCAGCAGCGCGGCGATCTTCACGTTCTTCGAGATGCCGAACTCCTTCGCCGCCTTGATGGCATTGATGGCGTCGCCGCCGGCGGTGGCGAGCCCCAGGATCTGCGCCTTCGAGTTCTGCGCCTGCAGCAGGAACGACGAGAAGTCCGACGCATTGAGCGGATGCCGCACTGCGCCGAGCACGGTGCCGCCCTTGGCCTTGACCACGGCGGCGGTATCGGCTTCCAGTGCCTGGCCGAAGACATAGTCGGCCGTCAGGAAGTACCAGGTCTTGCCGCCGCCTTCGACCACGGCGCCGCCCGTGCCGCGGGCCAGCGCCACGGTGTCGTAGGCGTAGTGCACGGT
>CAIQMJ010001029.1 GCA_903872875.1 uncultured Variovorax sp. | reverse complement strand
GCCGTCACCTCGTACTGCCTGGAGGATTTGGGCGTTGGCCCCCCGTCGGTGCCCGTGACCAGAAACTCGTGCCCGTGCAGGTGCATCGGGTGGTTGGTCATCGTCAGGTTGCCGATGCGGATGCGCACCTTGTCGTTGAGCCGCACGTTGAGCGAGTCGATGCCCGGAAAGATCCGGCTGTTCCAGGACCACAGGTTGAAGTCCAGCATGGTCATGATCTTGGGCGTGGCGCTGCCGGGCTCCACGTCGTAGGCGTTGAGCAGGAACACGAAGTCGCGGTCGACCTTGTCGATCAGCGGGTGCTCGGCCTTCGGGTGCGTGACCCAGAAGCCCATCATGCCCATCGCCATCTGCGTCATCTCGTCCGCGTGCGGGTGGTACATGAAAGTGCCAGGGCGGCGCGCGACGAACTCGTAGACGAAGGTCTTGCCTGGGTTGATCGGTGGCTGGTTCAGACCGACAACGCCGTCCATGCCGTTGGGCAGGCGCTGGCCGTGCCAGTGCACGCTGGTGTGCTCGGGCAGCTTGTTGGTCACGAAGATACGCACGCGGTCGCCTTCGACCACCTCGATGGTCGGCCCGGGCGACTGGCCGTTGTACCCCCACAGATTGGCCTTGAATCCAGGCGCCATCTCGCGCACCACGGGCTCGGCCACCAGGTGGAATTCCTTCACGCCGTTGTTCATGCGCCAGGGCAGCGTCCAGCCGTTGAGCGTGACCACGGGGTTGTAGGGCCGACCACCGGGTGGCATGAGCGGCGGCATGGTGTTGGGTGTGGTCTGGAGCACGGGCTCCGGCAGGGCAGCCATGCTCACCTTGCTCACGCTGGCCGCGGCGATGGCGCCCGTGATGGCACCTGCACCGCTCAAGAAATTGCGTCTGTTTTTCATGTCATTCAAATCGGTTGGAGAGCTCAGGTCGCGGACTCAGTGGGCCGCACCAGCGGAGGCGCCTTCGCCGCCCGAGCTGGCCATCGAGGCGCCCATGGACGTGGGCTTGCCCATCACCGAGGCCGCCAGCGCGGCATCGGCCAGCCAGAACTGCTGCTGGGCATTGATCGCGTTGGTCACGCTGGAGATCTGGTCACGTGCCTCGGCCAGCAGTTCGAAAACGCCGATCAGCATCCCGTTGTAGCGAAGGACGTTCTCGTCGGCCATCGCCTGGCGCAGCGGCACGATTTCGTCGCGGTAGTGCCGCGCGATGTCGTAGGCCGTGCGGTAGGCCGAGTAGCCCTCACGCAGCTGCGAAGAGGCGCCGCGCACGGTGGCGTCGTAGCGGTTGGCCGCGGCCAACGACTGCGCGTTCAACATGTCGCGCTGCGCCGACCCCCAGTCGAACAGCGGCAGGCGCATGTCGAGCTCGAAGCCTCGGCGGGTGCTCTTGGTGTTTTCCGCGTTGTCGAATACCGTGTCGCGCCGACCGCCCACCTCGACGTCGATGAAGGTCGACAGCAGGTTGATGCCTTGCGATCTGCCCGCCACATCCAGCTGGGCACGCGCGAGTTGGACATCCAGGCGCTGCTCGGTCGCGGTCGCTGCGACTTCCTTCGCCTCACGAGGGGCCTTGGGCAGGTCAGGCAAACGTTCGGGCAAAGTCAACTTGGTGGCCTGCTCATCGTTCAACCCCAGGGCACGAATCAACTCTTCGCGCGCAGCGGTGGTGGCGTGCTGTGCAGAGGCGAGCTGGGTCGTCGCGTCGGCATAGAAAACCTGTTGGCGTGCACGCTGCAGCTTGGAGAAATTCCCAATGAGCTGCATCCGGCGCGCGAGTTCGGCACTGGCCTGGGCCGACTTGTTGACCTGCTCGGCATACTTCAGCGACTGCTGTGCAGCGACCGCACGCACCCAGGCCTGCTTGACCTGCGTGACCTGGTCGACCACGGCGCCGGTCAGTTGGACTTTGGCCTGGGCGGCCTGGCTCCTGGAGATCGACAGGCGTTGCGGCAACAGGATGAGATCCACGAGTCCGAACGACAACAGGCGCTCGAGCTCGAGCTCGCTGTTCAGGCGGGTTCGTGCGAACGACAGGATCGGGTTCGGCAGCCGGCTGCTCTGGTTGGTCGCGGCGATGTCGCCCCAGCTCTGAGCGATCAGGGCCTGGACGGATGGGCTGTTGGCCAGCGCAAGCTGCACCGCGTCACTCTGCGACAGCGGTTTGGCGAGCAGTTCCTGCGACAGCGCGGCGCGGCGGTCGCGCTGCTCTTGGGTCCGGCTGAGCTCGAGCTTCCCGCCGGTGAACTGCTGGGCATTGGCATTGGTGTCGCTCAGGGCGTCGTCGATGCTGACTGACGCGCACCCGGCGAGGACAGCCGTCGCGACGGCAATGGCTGTCAAACGAAGGGCGCGCCTCATGGCTTCTCCTTCTTCGCAGGCATGGGCATCGAATGGCCTGGCTGCGCGGCCGGCGCAGCGGCTGTGCCCTTAGGTGATTCGGTCTCGCCCGCGCCGGAGCCTCCTGAAGCCTCCTTGGCGTAGGCCTGCCAGCCACCGCGGCGGTAGACCGTCTCGTTGGCTTCTTTCCAGGGGATGGGCTTTTCGTCGGCAAAGGGCTGATAACCCTCGAGCGCGGACTTGTAGGTCAGGACGGTGGGCGCTGCAGCCTCAGCGGATTTCGCGGGCGCGGGTTGAGCCACCGCGACGGCGGCACTCAGGGTCGCCAAAGCGGAGAACGCAGCCAAGGCGGGAAAAGCTGCCAACCAACGGGTCGGCGATGAGTGGAACATGGAGTCCTCGCAAGTTCATGAACGGAGTACGTCAGGGCTGCCTGAAAAGGCATGACGCAGGCGATGCATGAGCGTTCGCGGCGGCCCGTGACGAGAGTCACGGGCGCACGAACGCGTTAAGCGCGAGGAGGTCTGTCGAGAACGCGCGGAGCGAGCGTGGCCACCGTGATGGCAGGCTCCGCCAGGTCGGCTTTGGGAAGGTCGTGGAAGACGGCCACGTCCATCGTGCTGGTCAGCGCCGTGGCATGGCATGCGCCGCAGGTCCCGCACTTGTGCATCGCATCAGGCTCGGCACTCGCTGTCTTGGCGGTGCCGTCCTTTGCGGGAGGCTCGGCGGCCTGCGCCGCCTTGTGCTCATGTTCGCCGTGCCCGTCCGCATGAGTGTGGCGGGCATGGTCGTGCGCGCTGGGCTGTGCGAGCGACGCTTGGGCCGCCGCACCGGCGTGACCCGGTCCGCAAAAGACCATGGCGGCCGCCGCGTACCCCTGGAAGGGCACGGCGAACATCATGATCCAAAGGACGAACAGGCGAACCCGGTGCATGCGGAGAATTCTAAGTCGAGCGGTGTGTCAGGAGGCCTGTATGGACATCCAGTTTTGTGCGCAGCCCTCAGGGCTGCGCTTGTGCCCGAGCCTTGCTCGCATCACTTCTGGGCGCTGGCAGGGGCGCACCGAGCCTTGCTGCGGCATCCCAGTTGGGTTGCTTCTGCGCGGCTTCCAGTTCAGCCACCACTTCGGCGCGCGACTTGGCAGCTCCGACCTTCGGTGTGCTCATCGACCCCCAGCGCAGCATGCTGGCCCCGGCAGGGGTTTTCTGCGCGTCCGCGAGTTCAGCCGATACCTGGGCCTGGGATTTGGCCTGTCCCGCTTCACCTGGGTGATAGACCACGCCGGCTTCGTTGGGCGCAAAGTGGGACGGGCCTTCCGCGTACGCCGCCAACGGCGCGACGAACGCAGCGCCTGCGCCAACGGCGAATGCGAGTGAGAGGATTTGACGGTTCTTCATGGTAGGTCTCCTTCAACGAATTGTTCGACTTCGCGTGTTGCACTGAACACGCCGATCTCGTCATCGAGCCGGCGATGCCAGTCAACTGGCTGGCATGCAATGACTCTAGGAAGCCAGTCCGCCAATCACCCGCCACTTGGATTACAAAGAAGTAATCCAAGCCCACGACCCCACGCCGTAGCATTCGACGATGCGAATCCTGGTCATCGAAGACGAACACAAATTGGGCGACTACCTCGTCAAGGGCCTGACCGAGAGTGGCTTCGTGGTAGACCTCGCGCGCTCCGGCCTTGAGGGGCGCAGCCTCGCCCTGGACGGCGACTACGACCTGGTGGTGCTCGACGTGATGCTGCCGGGAATCGACGGATTCGCCGTGCTGGAGGCCGTGCGCAAGATCAAGTCCATGCCGGTGCTGATGCTCACGGCCCGCGACGAAGTCGCGGACCGCGTGCGCGGACTTCAAAGCGGTGCGGACGACTACCTGGCCAAGCCCTTCGCGTTCTCCGAGCTGCTCGCCCGGATCCAGGCACTGCTGCGCCGAGGCAAGCTGCACGAGGTGTCCAACTATGCGCTGAAGGACCTCAGCCTTGACGTGGTTGCGCGCAAGGCCTCTCGCAACGGGCAACGGCTCGAACTCACGGCCAAGGAGTTCGCATTGTTGACCTTGCTCATGCGCCGCCAGGGCAATGTGCTGTCGCGCACCCAGTTGGCCGAGCAGGTGTGGGACATGAACTTCGACAGCGACACCAACCTGGTGGAGGTGGCCATCCGGCGGCTGCGCAGCAAGATCGACGATCCTTTCGAAGAGAAGCTGCTGCACACGGTCCGCGGCATGGGGTATGTGCTGGAGAGCCGGCAAGGCGGCGTGCCGTGAGCGCCGCGAAGACCGTCGTCGAGGGAGCGGACGCGGCCGCGTCCGCCGGCATCGTGGCAGTCCCACCAGAGGGGCGTGCACAGCCCTTCACCGCGCATGCGCAGGGCACAGGGTCCATCCAGGCCGCGCTGTCGCGTTGGTTTGCAGCCCAGGCCTTGATCGGCCTCAGCCTGGCGTGCGTGGCGATCTATGCTGTCACCGCCTGGAGCTTTCAGGTCAAGCAGGCCAGCGAATTCGAGCGCCAGTCCGAGTTGATCAGGCACCTGATCCAGGAATCGCGCGATGACCCGAGCCGCGACGGACTGCGCCACAAGCTGGACGACTTCTTCTCGACCCACGCGGAGATCAGTCTCGTGTTGCGCCGCGGCAACGAGATCGTCTATTCGTCCGCGCCGGCCCGGACTTCGGGACGCTGGGTCTGGCTGCCTACGCAGGAGCACCCGATGCCGTCGGGCGACGAAGCGATGTATCTGCAGCTCGGCATCGATGTCCAGGAAGACGCCAAGCTCCTGGCCCGGCTGGCCTGGACGCTCGTGGGCGCGGTCGCCCTCGGCTCGGCGGTCATCTCGCTGACCGGTGCCTTGCTGGTGCATCGGGGGATGGAACCGTTGAAGAAGCTCGTTCGGCAGACTGCCGCAACCGGGCCAGAGCATCCGGGGCGACGCATCGATCCCGCCCCGTATGCCTCCGAGATCACGCCGTGGGTGGCGCAGTTCAATGCGGTGCTCGATCGCGCCGAACAGGCCTATCAGCAGCTGGAATCCTTCAACGCGGATGTGGCGCACGAACTGCGTACGCCATTGGCCAACCTGATCGGAATGGTCGAAGTCGAATTGGCCCGGCCCCGTTCTGTCGAGGAACTGCGGGACGCCTTGCTGTCGGCGCTGGAAGAGGCGAGACGGGTCTCCGCGATCGTGATCGACATGCTGTTCCTGTCGAAGGCGGACCGCGGGACGGTGGCGCGCCGATCGGCGCCCGTCAGTCTGGCCGACCAGGTGCGCACGGTGCTGGATTTTCACGAGGCCATGCTGGAAGACACAGGCCTGAGGGTCCACGTCAGCGGCGACGCGCGCATCGGCATCGATGCCGGGCTGGTGCGCCGTGCGCTGTCGAATCTGTTGAGCAATGCGAGCCGCTATGCGACGCCCGGCTCCACGATCGCGGTGGTGATCGACACCGAGCCCGACGAAATCTGGATCAAGGTTGCCAATTGCGGTGAACCGGTCGCTGCCGAGGTCTTGCCCAATCTTTTCAAGCGATTCTTCCGGGCAGAGCGGTCTCGCACCGATTCATCGGAACACCACGGGCTTGGCTTGGCGATCGTGGCGGCCATCGCCCGAATGCATGGCGGCCAGACCCGCGCTACGTCCCGTTCGGGTGTCACCGAGATCAGCTTTTCGATAGCGCCGGAAAGTTGATGTGCTTTGCCCGGCATGCCGCGCTCTTCACCGGGGGCAAGGGCAGCCTCCGCCCCTTGCGCCCCACTGCTGGACTGGGCTGCGGGTCGACGGACAGAGTTTCTTGCGCGAAACGCTGAGCTGATCGGATTGACTCGTGCTTCAATCAATGGTGTCGCGCCTTGCGCATTTCAATCCTCTGCGCCCATGTCCCTTGGTCTTGAAGTTCTCATCGGTCACTGGAAGTCCGATTCATTGAGCACCTACAACTCCTGGTTTCTGTGGGACGAGCGGTTGAAGAATTTCCGCTCCATCCGCCGGGGCCTGGCCCAAGTGGTCAAGGACATCGATGCGGGGACCTTCGGCAGCGCGTTTCGCGGCTCCTCACTCGAAACCGTCGTGGGGTCGGTGGCAGAGCAACGCCAGATCTTCAAGGGCGCGGACCACGCGTTTCTCTGGAAGCCGAAGCTGCGAATTCCCGACATTTACGAGAATGCCGCGAACCAGCATGCCTTCGCCCGGTTGCTGCACGCGTGCGACTGCTGCGACAACGCCGAGGAGGTGGTCGAGGCCATCCGCCGCATCGATGCGCATCGGATCAAGGGCCTCGGGCCGGCTGTGGCGAACCTGCTGTACTTCGTCCATCCCACGATCGTGATGCCGTTCAACACCGCGATCATGAAAGGCTACAACGCCGTCACGGGCAGCAATGTCAAGCTCGGCAAGTGGGACCACTACCTTTCCATGCGCGAGGGCTGCCTGCGGTTGAACGCGCAACACCGCCGGCTGCTGTCCAACGACATGGGCGCATTGGCCGGATTGCTCTTCGACATCGGCTCGGGCCGGTACACGGCGCCGCCGCGCAGCGACGATGTCGCGGCCGTTCAGGGCTGGGAGGCCGACCTCGAGAAGGTTCGCGAAGATTCGGCGGCCGCTCACAAGCGCTGGGCCGCGGAGCGCGAGAGCGATGCAACCCACACGCAAATCCAGGGATGGCTGCGCGATCTGGGCAAGTCGCTCGGCTACGGCGTCTGGATCGCTTCGAACGATCAGGGCCGCAGCTTTGCGGGCGGGCGGCTCGGCGACGGTTGCCTGGCGCAGTTGCCTGCGGGCGCACAGCCTGGCCTGGACTCGGTGCGCCTGATCGACGTGATCTGGGTGGAGGCCGACGGTTCGAAGATCGCTGCGGCCTTCGAGGTGGAGCACTCGACCTCCATCTACTCAGGCATCGTGCGGATGCTGGACCTTGCGCTGGGCACCAAGTTGGGCGCGGGCGTGTCGATGTTCCTGGTGGCACCCGATGCGCGTCGCGAGGATGTCCGGCTGCAGCTGCGCCGCCCGGCGTTCTCGCGCGTCGCCGAACTCGGCATCCGTTATCTGCCATACAGCGAGCTCGGCGCACATCGCGAAGCGATCGGCCGATTCGGCTCGGGTCTGAAACCGTTGAGCGAGATCTCTTACTCGCTGTGATCAAGACTGCGGGGTAACGGGGGAGCCACGTGTCGCTTTGCGAGGGAGTGCGGCACCTCTGCGAGGTCCCGCGATCATCAATGCGACATGGCTCGACATGCGGCGGCGCATTCCTTGCAAGCCTTGGCGCATGCCTTGCAGTGTTCTGCCTGATGCTTCTCACACTCTGCGCCACATGCCTCGCAGATGTCCGCGCATAGCGCGCAAATTGCCTTGGCATGTTCACTGCCGCGGGCCATCGCGGCGGCGGCAAACTGGCAAGCGGCGGCGCAGTCGACGTCAAGGGTGATGCACCTCGCCATCATCTTGACGTCGTCCTCCTTCAGGCACGCGGACGCGCAATGATTGCACGCAGTGGCGCAGCTGTTACAGGCTTCGATGCATGCGGTATAGCTCTCATGTGACATTGTCGACTCCTTTGAAGTGAATACCGGTGACCCGGCGACGAATGGGCTGCCGAGACGCGACATCCCTGAACCGTCCGCTGCCAGCCCCTCCAGGACCTTGGTCATTGCGGAGTCGGGCAGCATTGGACTTGATGGTGGTTACTTCGGGGTGCCACCTTGACCGGGATCGCGGTGCGGGCGCGCCTCGCGAGCGGCGGCTCTTCCCTGGCCCGTGGCCTCGGGCCGTGTCGTCTTCTTCACCCCCGAGCCTTCGCCCTCGGCGGTGCTGCCATCCTTGATCGGCTTGGTTCCCGTCGGCTTCGCGCTCTTCTTCGCTTCGGCTGCGATCTGCGGTTTCGTGTTCGTCTGCGGAACGGCCTCTGACGTGTGGTTTTGCGCAATGGCAGCGCCCGAGAACAGAACGGCAGCGCCGAATCCGATGAGCGTGCTCTTGAGAGTGAAGGTTTTGCGTTGAGGGATCATGTTCTGGTTTGTCATAAAAGCTCCTTTTGGTCGTTGCCGGTGTTCCGGCGAATAGGACATCTGTCCTGTCAGGTAGCCGTGAGGACAGCTGTCGCTCTCACTGTAGGAAGCGACTTTGGCGAAAGCTGGACGCGAGCATTACAGTTGCGTAATCCGCTCGCTCGCGCGATGGCCGGAGACAGCTTTTGTGGGCAGTATCCAGAGGAGACTGCGACCAAGTCATTGCGCTTCCTGATGAGTGCTGGGCGATTGCCGGGCGAGCTGTTCGAACTCTGCCGGCGAAAGCTTTGGCATCCGCTGCAGGAAAGCCACCATCGACCACAAGGTTTGATCGTCATGGGTCCGCCCCCAGGCCGGCATGCCAGTCATCTTGACGCCGTGTTTGATTGCCCAGAACGCTCTCGCGGGGTCATGGACCCCATGCGAATAGAGATTGGGTGGCTGCGGATTCAGCCCCTTGCGCAGATCGGAGTCGTCCTTGCCGGGCGCCAGGTGGCATTGAACGCACATCTGTGCGTACTGCTTCGCCCCCGCCGCGACCATTTGCGGGGCGTCGAGGTCGGGTACAGGAATTCCTTGCGCACGCGCAGAGATCGAGCGCTCGCGCATTGAAGTCAAGGCGGAAGCGACAGGCCGGGAGTGCGCCTCGTCCGCTGCGACGTTGTATCCACCGGTCCACCAAACGCCCGCGAGTCCCACTATGGCAACCACGATCGCAGCAGCCGCGCCGGCAAGCATCGTTGAGATCAGTTTCGACATGGGATGCTCCTGTCAAAACCACAATCTCACGCCGGCCACGAATTGCGTGTCTCGAACGCGTTCGCCAGCCTGTCGTGCATAGGCCGCCGTGTTCCCGAACTTCTTCGACCATGTCACGCCAATGTAGGGAGCGAACTGCCTCGTCACCTCGTAGCGCAGACGCACGCCCAGCTCCATGTCGGACAGGCCCGAACCAATGCCGCGCTGCGGATCGTTCTTGCTATAGAAGTTGGCCTCGAGCTTGGGCTGAAGAATCCATTTTTGCGTCAGGAGCAGGTCGTAGCGCAATTCGAGACGCGCGGCGAGCGCACCGCCTGAACCCACATAGGCGGTTGCTTCTGTTTCAAACCAGTACGGCGCAAGGCCTTGCACGCCGAACGCGAGCCAGCTGCGCGAACGGCCTCCACCGCCGTTGTCGTGCCGCACACCCAGCTGAGTGCTCCAGAAGGTGGCGATGGCATGGTCCCAGAGTGCCTCCGTGCGAAAGGCGTCGAGGCGGCCTCCGCGGCGTTCGCCTTCAGCCTTGATCCAAAGCTTGTTGTAGTCGCCCCCGTACCAGGCTTCGAGGCTGAGATTCTGGCCACGAGCATCTCGAGCCTTTGCGTATTCCAGCTCATTGACGAGGATCCGCCCGTAGCGCTCGTCGTCCGCCATGTCCATGCCGGGCATGGACATCGTCGGCATTCCATCGGCATAGGCGTCCGGATCGCGCGCATCGGGAGGGGAGCGGCCGCCTTGCATCGGGCCCATGCCAGGCATGGACCCCATACTCATCTTGGGCATGCCCTTCATGTCGGAGGTCGCGCTCTTCATGCCGGGCATGTCCTTCATATCGGAGTTTCCGCCCTTCATGCCGGCCATGTCCTTCATCTGACCATGATCCATCGGCGCAGTCGCGGGTTGGGACTCGTTCTTTGGCGAACGTTCGCTCGAGGGCGTCGCTGGCGAAGCCTGAGCCGGCGCACCTTCCTTCGACCCGGATCCGGACATGTCCGCACCCATACCGGGCATGTCGTGCATGCGCTTGGCATCATCGCTCTGGGCACTCGCGGGAACGACGAAACAGAGAACTGAGGATGCGAGTGCGCCCGCAAGGCTGCCCTGCACAAGTTTGAGTTGGCGCGGATTCATGACACGTGCACCTCGCGGAACATGCCCGCTTCCATGTGATAGAGCAGATGACAGTGATAGGCCCAGCGCCCCATGGCATCCGCGGTGACGCGGTAGGTCACTCGCTGCGCCGGCTGGACGTTGATCGTGTGTTTCCGAGCCAGGAACTCGCCTTCCGGGGACTCCAACTCGCCCCACATTCCGTGCAGGTGAATCGGGTGATTCATCATCGTGTCGTTGACAAGCACCAACCGGAGCCGCTCGCCGAACCGGAAGTGCACAGGCTTCGACTCGGAAAACTTCTGACCGTCGAACGACCACATGAATCGCTCCATGTTGCCGGTGAGGTGCAGTTCGATGTCGCGGCCAGGCTCCCGGCCATCGATCGGTCCCCCGATCGTGTGGAGATCGGCATAGGTCAGTACACGCCTTCCGTTGTCGCGCAGATTGATGCCCGGGTCGTCGAGGTTGGTGCGCGGCATGTCGACGTGCATGTCCACGCCGGGACCATACTCCGTCCGGGCGTGGCGCACACGCGGTGGTTTCTTGGCAGGCTTCGCATCACCCTCCGCACCCATGCCGGCCATGCTGGAGTGGTCCATGCCTTGCATGCCCTTCATCTCGTGCATTCCGCCCATCTCGCCCTCGCCTTTGGCTGCGTCCATGCTCTCCATCGTCCCCATGGCGCCCATCATGTCGGTCATCGTCAACCAGTGAGGCTTGTCCACCTCCGGGACCGGCGCCTGCATACCGACGCGAGGCGCAAGCGTGCCGCGGACGAAATTGGTTCGGTCGATCGACTGGGCAAAAAGGGTGTAGGCCCTTTCTTCCGTTGGCTCGACGATCACGTCGTAAGTTTCGGCAACGGATATCCGGAATTCATCCACGGTCACCGGATGGACGTCCTGACCATCTGCAGCGACGACGATCATCTTCAGTCCCGGTATCCGAACATCGAAGATGGTGGTGGCCGATCCGTTGATGAACCGCAGCCGCACCTTCTCGCGCGCTTGGAACACGCCGGTCCAGTTGTGATCGGTCGCCTTGCCATTGAGAAGATAGCGTGCGGCGTTGCGAAGTTGGGTCGTTCCGGTCAAGTCGCCGAGGTCAGTCGGCACCATGCGCATGCGATTCCACATCTTTCGCTTTTCGAGCGCGCCCTGGATGCCCATTTGGGCGATGTCTCGCTTGAAGTCGCCAACTGTCGGTTGGTTGAAATTGAAGAATCCGCTCATGACCTTCAGCTTCCGGAAGAGCTCTTCCGGCACGCCATCCGTCCAGTCCGAAAGCAGCACCACGTGCTCACGGTCCGTTCTGAAGCGAGGGCCGTTCCGCGGGTCGATCACGATGGGGCCGTACAGGCCCGTTTGCTCTTGGAAGCGGGAGTGGCTGTGATACCAGTAGGTGCCGCTTTGCTTGACGGGGAAGCGATAGACGAAGGTTTCGCCGGGCGCAATGCCTTTGAAACTCAGGCCTGGCACGCCGTCCATTTCCGCGGGGACCAAGATGCCATGCCAATGGATCGAGCTTGCGACCGGTAGTCGGTTGGTCACGCGCAGCGTGACCGTATCTCCCTCGCGCCATCTCAGCGTCGGTGCCGGGATCTGGCCATTGACCGTCGTCCCGATGCGCGCCTGTCCTGTCAGGTTGACAGGCGTCTGCGCTATTTCGAGGTCGAACTCCGTTCCACGCAATTCCGTGCGTCCGGTTTGCTCCGCCGCTGCGGCCCAGGACAACGAAGGAGGCAATGCCACCCCACCGAACGCCCCGGAAGAGCCGAGACTCATCACAAATTTGCGCCGACTGACGCCGTTCGATGCCGGCTTCACGGTGCGCCCCTTCTCGCCTCGATGTGGCTCGATCGTGGCCGATTGGGGGACGCGACCTCGGGGGTGCAAGCGAACTGAGCACCGCCCGGAACAGTACGCACGCGCGTGGGCTCATTGTCGGAACGTGTTGATGGATAGAGCATTGGATCCTCGAAGGTTCATGGCTGGGATGCGTCCGCCGCCCGAGAGGGAGGGAGACTGCCGATGCGAAGCGCTCAGCCTTCGGACCGTGAGGTCAAAGGCGAGAAGATGCTTCAGGCCCGAGGTGGGCGTTCGAGGAGGGGCGGAAAGAGGGTTGTCGGCAGAACGTGGGGCTCTGCCAGATCTGCTGCGGGCAGATGTTGAATGCGGACAACGGGAGTGTCAGGCATCAAGGCCACTGCGTGGCACGCTTCGCAAGTCCCGCATTTGTGCGCACTGCCTGAGTCGCCGTCGCGGTGCGCCGCGTCTTCATCGTCCATTCCTTGAAGGGGGGAGCTATCGGACGCAGCGGCATGCGGGTGATGGTGCGAGTCCACTTGAACTGCCGCGGTAGTGTCGCTCTGCGCGGTCTCGCAGAAAGCCATGGACGCTGCTGCATACCCCTGGAACGGTATGGCAAGGATGAGCGCCCAAAGAAGCAAAACTCGAAAGCAGGACATGCAGCAGCAGCCTTGGTTCTCTGACCGTGGAATCGACCAGATTTATTGCCCGAATGATTGGCGTCTGGTGAGTTTCGTCTGTCAGATAACGGCTGATTCGATCGTGAGATCGGCCGAGCACGGCGTTGTTGTTCATGGTCGAGGCGTTGTCGTGCCAATTCCGCCAGGCGCTCGGCAGGCGGCACCTCGATTGGCGCCTCCCGATAGATGACGTAACTGTAATCTGCGCGTGCGGTAAATCTCGCCCCCACGGCCTAGAGTTGATGCATCGGAAAGACAAGTGATAGCGCTGTTTACTTCCGAGATGCCAACTTTCCCATTGCCTAAAGGACCGATCATGAAGACCTCTCTCAAGACCTCCCTGACGCTGGCTGCATTGCTCGGCGCGATCGCCGGCCCCGCACTGGCCGGCAACTATGCCGAAGGCGATCCTCGCCCGGCACCGCTGACGTCGAGCACCAGCCGCGCAGCGGTGACCGCGGACACGCAAACCTGGCTGCGAGGTTCGGTGGACCAGGGCTACCCCGAGGGGAATCCGCGCGCCGTCGTGAGCGTGTCCTCCAACACACGCGCCATGGTGC
>CAIQMJ010001028.1 GCA_903872875.1 uncultured Variovorax sp. | reverse complement strand
CGCAACACGAATTCGCGCGCGTCGGCCAGCATGGTTCCCCATTCGGGCGATGGCGGCTGCGCGCCGAGGCCGAGGAAGCCCAGTGCGGCGGCATCGAGGATCGCGGTCGACACGCCGAGCGACGCCTGCACGATGAGCGGCGCCGCGCAGTTGGGCAGCACCTCGCTGAACATCAGCCGCAGCGTGCCGGCACCGCTCACGCGTGCGGCCGTCACGTAGTCACGCGACACCTCGGTGATGACGGCCGCGCGCGTGATGCGCACGTAGTGCGGCAGCACCACGATCGCCACGGCCAGCATCGCGTTGATCAGTCCCGGCCCGAGGATCGCGACGATCACGATCGCGAGCAGCAGGCTGGGCAGAGTGAGCACGATGTCCATGGCCCGCATGATCGCGATCTCGATCACGCCGCGGAAGAAGCCGGCGACCAGGCCGAGCGCGATGCCCACCACCACCGAGATCGCGACCACCGCGATGCCGATCGACAGCGACAGCCGCGCGCCGAACATCAGGCGCGAGAGGATGTCGCGGCCGATGGCGTCGGTGCCGAGCGGATAGGCCCACGAACCGCCCGACTGCCACGCCGGCGGCCGCAGGAAGGCGGACGGATCGGTCTGGTTGGGCGCGTGCGGCGCGATCCACGGCGCGAACAGCGCGACGAACAGCAGCAGCGCGATCACGCCGAGCCCGATCACCGCGCCGCGATTCGCGCTGAACGCGAGCCAGAACTCGCGCCACGGGCCAGGCGGCGCCGTCGGTACGGACGTTGCCGGTACGAGGGCGCTCATTTGCGGATCCTCGGATTGATGACGCCGTAGGTCACATCGACCGCCAGATTGACCAGCATCACGATGCCGCCGAGCAGGAGCATGCCGCCCTGCAGCACCGGGTAGTCGCGCCGGCCGATGGCCTCGATCAGCCACTTGCCGACGCCCGGCCACGAGAAGATGGTCTCGGTCAGGATCGCGCCGGTGAACAGCACGCCGACCTGCAGCCCGATCACCGTGACCACCGGGATCAGCGCATTGCGCAACGCATGCAGTCCGACCACGCGAAGTCGCGACAGGCCCTTGGCCCGCGCCGTGCGGATGTAGTCCTCACCCAGCACCTCGAGCATGGCCGAACGCGTCATGCGCGCCACCACCGCCAGCGGATTGGTGCCCAGCACGATCGCCGGCAGGATGAGGTGGGCCACGGCCGAGCCGAACGCGCCGTCCTCGCCCGCGCGCAACGCATCGATCAGCAGAAAGCCGGTGACCGGTTCGATGTAGTACTGCACGGCGATGCGGCCGGAAACGGGCGTCCAGCCCAGTTGCACCGAGAAGAACAGGATCAGCAGCAAGCCCCACCAGAAGATCGGCATCGAGTAGCCGGTGAGGGAGGTCGCCATCACGCCGTGATCGAACAGCGAATTGCGCTTGACCGCCGCCACGATGCCGGCCGGAATGCCGAGCACCAGCGCGAAGACGATGGCGCACAGCGCAAGCTCGACCGTGGCGGGGAACAACGCGAGGAACTCGTTCATCACAGGCTCCTGCGTGATGACCGACTTGCCGAGATCACCCTGCAGCACGCGGCCGATGTAGATGCCGTATTGCGTGAGCAGCGGCTTGTCCAGGCCGTAGTCCTTGAGCAGTTGGGCATGGCGTACCGGGTCGATGCCGCGCTCGCCAGCCATCGTCTCGATCGGATCGCCCGGCACCAGCCGGATCAGAAAGAACGCCAGCAGCGTCATACCGAGAAAGGTCGGCACGAGCAGGCTGGCGCGGGTCAGGATGAAACGAAGCATTCCATCCGAATATGCAAGACCGATGCCCGTCCTACATCCGACGAAACCCTCGCACGGCGGACAGGCGTCCGCTGCAACGGATGCTTACTTCTTCACGTCGCGCAGCTCGCGCCGCAGGATCTTGCCGACCGGCGTCTTGGGCATGTCGGTACGGAACTCGATCACGCGGGGACGCTTGTAGCCGGTGAGGTTCTCGCGGCAGAAATCGCGCACCTGGGCTTCGGTGAGATCGGGCGTCTTGCGCACGATCACCAGCTTGACGGCCTCGCCGGTCTTCTCGTCCGGCACGCCGACCGCAGCGCACTCCAGCACGCCAGGCAGCGTGGCAACCACATCCTCGATCTCGTTCGGATAGACGTTGAAGCCCGATACCAGGATCATGTCCTTCTTGCGGTCGACGATCTTGAAGTAGCCGCGCTCATCGGCGATGCCGATGTCTCCGGACTTGAACCAGCCGTCGGGCGTCATGACCTTGGCGGTTTCGTCGGGGCGCTGCCAGTAGCCGGCCATGACCTGCGGACCCTTGATGACGATCTCGCCGGCCTGGCCGAGCGGCACGTCGCGGCCTTCGTCGTCGATCAGCTTCAGGTAGGTGCTCGGCAACGGCACGCCGATGGTGCCGGTGTAGGCCGTGCTGGTG
>CAIQMJ010001027.1 GCA_903872875.1 uncultured Variovorax sp. | reverse complement strand
TGGTCGAGTGCGCGGCGCTGCTCGACTGCGTGCGCCGCGGCGAGCTCGATGCGTTGCGCATCCTGCCCGCGCCGCTCGACGTGCTGGCGCAGCAGATCGTGGCCGAGACCGCCTGCCAGGAATGGGACGAGGACGCGCTCTTCGCGCTGGTGCGCCGCGCCTGGCCGTACGCACAGCTCACGCGTGAGCGCTTCATGGACGTGGTGCGGATGGTGTCCGACGGCTTCAGCACGCGGCAGGGCCAGCGCGCCGGCTACGTGCACCGCGACGCCGTCAACCACCTGCTGCGCGAGCGCAAGGGCGCCCGCATGACAGCGCTGACCTCTGGCGGCACGATCCCCGAGACCGGCGACTATGCGGTCGTGCTGGAGCCGCAGGCCGACAAGATCGGCACGGTGCATGAAGACTTCGCGGTCGAGAGCCTGGCCGGCGACGTGTTCCAGCTCGGCAATACCAGCTACCGCATCCTGCGCATCGAGTCCGGCAAGGTGCGGGTCGAGGACGCGCAGGGCGCGCCGCCCAACATCCCGTTCTGGCTCGGCGAGGCGCCGGGCCGCAGCGACGAGCTGTCCTTCGGCGTGTCGCGCCTGCGCGAGGCAGTGGCGCAGGCACTGACCGACGGCGGCACCGAAGCGGCCATCGGCTGGCTCACCGTCACGGTCGGGCTCGATGTGGAATCCGCGCGGCAGATCGTCGAGCACCTGGCACGCAGCAAGGCGGTGCTCGGCGCGCTGCCAACGCAGCAGCGCATCGTGCTCGAACGCTTCTTCGATGCGTCCGGCGGCATGCAGCTGGTGATCCATTCGCCGTTCGGCAGCCGGCTCAACCGCGCCTGGGGGCTGGCGCTGCGCAAGCGCTTCTGCCGCACCTTCAACTTCGAGCTGCAGGCGGCGGCGACGGAAGACGCGATCGTGCTGTCGCTGTCGACCAGCCACAGCTTCGAGCTGGCAGAGGTCGCGCGCTACCTGCATTCGAACTCCGCCCAGCATGTGCTGGTGCAAGCGCTGCTCGACGCGCCGCTGTTCGGCGTGCGCTGGCGCTGGAACGCGACCACTGCGCTCGCGTTGCCGCGCTTCACCGGAGGGCGCAAGGTGCCGCCGCAACTGCAGCGCATGAAGTCCGAGGACCTGCTGGCCGCGGTCTTTCCGGACCAGGTCGCGTGTGCCGAGAACCTGGTCGGCGAGCGCGAGGTGCCCGACCATCCGCTGGTCGCGCAGACGCTCGACGACTGCCTGCACGAGGCGATGGATGCCGAGGGCTGGCTGCAGTTGCTGCGCCGCATGGAGGCTGGCGAGGTCGAGGTCGTCGCGTGCGACCTGCCCGCGCCATCGCCGCTTGCCATGGAGGTGCTGAACGCGCGGCCCTACGCCTTTCTCGACGATGCGCCGCTGGAAGAGCGGCGTACGCTGGCCGTGCAGAACCGCCGCTACACCGATCCCGAGAGCGCCGACGACGTGGGCCAGCTCGATGCCGATGCGATCGACGGCGTGCGCGAGGAGGCCTGGCCGCAGCCACGCAGCACCGACGAGATGCACGAGGCGCTCACGTCGCTTGGCGCGATCGGCGATAGCGAAGCGGCGCAGGGCGTCGACTGGAAGAAGCGGCTGGCGGCGCTGGCGAAGGCCGGCCGCGCGACGCGGCTGCGCATCGCCGATGGGGGCCGCAACGGGCAGGGCCTGTGGGTCGCGGCCGAGCGCTTGGCCGTGCTGCAGGCGGTGCATCCTGGTGCGCCGATGGAGCCAGTGATCGACCCACCGTCAGATGCCGAGCGTCCCGCGGACCGCGAATCGGCATTGCGCGAACTGCTGCGCTCGCGGCTCGGTGGGCTCGGGCCCGTCACGGTCGATGCGCTGGCGGCGTCGCTGCATCTGAAGACCGCCGACGTCGACACCGCGTTGCTCGCGCTGCAGGCCGAAGGCACCGTGCTGCAGGGCCGCTTTACGCCAGGCACAGCGGCCATCGAGTGGTGCGAGCGGCATCTGCTGGCGCGCATCCACCGCTACACGCTCAAGCGCCTGCGCCGCGAGATCGAGCCGGTCGAGCCTCGCGACTTCGTGCGCTTCCTGTTCGGCTGGCAGCGGGTCGGTGCGGCGTCGCGCGTGCGCGGGCCCGAGGCGCTGTCGGGCGTGCTGTCGCAGCTCGAAGGCTACGAGGCCCCCGCGCCGCTCTGGGAAGCCGAGCTGCTGCCCGCGCGCGTGGCCGACTACGCTGGCGCCTGGCTCGACGACCTGTGCACCGCCGGCCGCGTGCTCTGGACGCGCCTGCGGCCTGCGCCGGGTGATGGCCGCGGCCATGGTGCGGGCCAGTCGCTGCGCGCCACGCCGGTCGTGCTGCTGCCGCGCCGCAGCGCCGCGCTCTGGACCGGCCTGGTGCCGCCGCCGGCGGAAGAAGACGCGCTCGGCTCGCGCGCAACGCGGGTCGCGGCGCATCTGGCGCAGCACGGTGCCTGCTTCTTCGACGAGATCGCGGCTGGCACGCGGCTGCTGCCGGTCGAGATCGAGGAGGCGTTGACCGAGCTGGTGGCGCGTGGCCGCGTGCGCTGCGACAGCTTCGCCGGCCTGCGTGCGCTGCTGGTGCCGGCGTCCAAACGGGCGTCGGCCGACACGCGGCGGCGGCGGCGCGTACCGCTGTTCGGCATCGAGGATGCGGGCCGCTGGACGCTGGTGCGGCCGGCCGTGCCGGCTTCAGCGTCCACCGCCGATGCCGTGGCCGCGGCGCCCGCGGAGACGCTGGAGCAGGTCGTGCAGGTGCTGCTGCGGCGCTATGGCGTGATCTGCTGGCGCCTGCTCGAGCGCGAGGCCGCGTGGCTGCCGCCGTGGCGCGAACTGGTGCGCATCTGCCGCCGGCTCGAGGCGCGCGGCGAGATCCGCGGTGGCCGCTTCATCGCGGGCGTGTCGGGCGAGCAGTTCGCGCTGCCCGAGGCCGTGGCCGCGATGCGGCAGGTGCGCCGCGAGCCGCCGGACGGCGCATTCATCGCGCTGTCGGCCAGCGACCCGGCCAACCTGCTCGGCACGCTGATCCAGGGCGCGAAGGTGCCACGGGTCGGCGGTGCGCGCGTGCTGTACCGCGACGGCGTGCCGATCGTGACCAGCGTGGCCGGCGACATCACGCTGCTGGTGCCGCTCGACGATGCCGATGCGCAGGCCGCGCGGCGGGCGCTGTCGCTCGAACCGTCGCTGCGCTTCCTCGAGATGGGTGTCGGCAGCGAGTGATATTTGCCGGCGTCTCGGCTTGGTCCAGGCTCAATCCGCAGGCGCGTTCGACTTCCACGCGATTCCGTCCACTTCCACCAGCCACTCCGGCCTGGCGAGCGCGCCGACGACGATCAGCGTCGAAGCGGGCCGTGCATCGCCCAGGTAGCGGCTGCGTACTGCGCCGTAGACCGGAATGTCATCGGGGCGCACCAGGAAGTGATTGACCTTGACGAGGTCCTTCACGCCCATGCCCGCATCGGCCAGCATCGCCAGCAGGTTGGCCCAGGCGGCGCCCGCCTGCGCCTCCATGCCTTCGGCCAGGCGCCCGTCCGGCAGCACGCCGATCTGGCCGGCAATGTGAAGCCAGCGTCCCGCTTCGCTGGTGCTGATGCCGTTGGCGTATGCGCCGAGCGGCGCGGCCATGGTGGAGGGGTTGTGTGGGATGAGCATGGTCGAGGTGTCAGGGCGCGGTGATTGACGTCAGGAAGGCGGCGATGTCCGCGAAGGCCTCCGATGGCGCCTTCATCGTGCGGCCATAGGTCAGGAAGCCGTGCACGACGCCGCGGTAGACCGCCAGCGTCGATTGGCCACCATAGTCCTGCACGGCGTCGTGCAGGCGGATCGAGTCGTCATGCAGCGGGTCGAGTTCGGCCGCGCCGATGTACATCGGCGGCAGGTTGCGCAAGGAACGGAACAGGGGGAACGCGGAGGGCACTGCATCGCCTTCGCGGCCGGCGAGATAGTGCTTCTCGTAGCGGGCCATGGCCTGCAGCGACAGCCCGTAGCTGCCGTCTCCGAAAGCCAGCATCGAATGCGAGGGGCGCTGCGGCAGATAGACGCCATAGAGCAGTACCAACGCGTCGGGCGGCGGCTCGCCTTCTTCGCGGGCACGCATCGCCTCGAGGAGGGCCAGGTTGGCTCCGGCCGAATCGCCAGCCAGGACCCAGCGCGTGGACGGTGGCCGCCGGCGGCGAAGTTCGGCGAGCACGTGCTGCAGGTCCTCGGCGGCGGCGGGAAAGGGATGCTCCGGCGCCAGCGAATAGTCGAGGTTCGTCACCGTATGACGGCACGCCTTCGCGATACCCTGCACGATCGCGGCGTGCGTATCGAAGGAGCCCACGCACCATCCGCCGCCGTGCAGATAGATGATCTCCACCGAGGTGTCTGCGTCTTCCGGTACGGCGCTCTGGATCTCGACCCGCCGGCCCCCGACCTGCAGTGTCTCGCGCTCGATGCGCGTCATCTGCGGCGCGGTCTCGATCCACCACTTTCGCTCCTCGACGAGCGCCCGTCTGGCTTCCTCGAACGGAATGCTGTAGCGGCTCGGCTTGCCGCGCTTCTGTTCGGCCAGGAAGTCCAGCACCTCCCGCATCTCGGTCGTGGGCGCCGGCATGTCAGGACTTCGCCAGTTCCTGCGCCACGACCCGCCGTACCGGCTCGAAGCGCTTGTCCATCATCCATTCCTTGACGTTGATCTTCGCCGGATAGATCTTGAGCGTGTAGAAGCTGTCCGCCAGCGACTGGATGTCGGTGGCAGTCTTCTCGTCGACAAGGTTGAGCTGGCCGGCACCGGAGAACGAGAGGCGACTGGACTTCACGAGGTCCAGATAGATCTGCTGCTCCAGCTTGTTCGAGCCAAAGCCACCGAGCTCGCCGAACTTCGCGACGACTTCATCGGGCTTGGCTTCGATGTAGCGCTGAGCGTCGCGCGCCGTTCGCGCCAGTATGGCCGCGGCTTCCGGATATTCGCTGGCGAACTTCTCGGTGGCGACGAAGAACGCGTAGTCATAAGTCTTGACTCCGGGAAGTGTCACGGCGTTGAGTCGCCGCACGTTCAGCTCGGCTCCCGGCTGCCAGGTGATCCAGGCGTCGACCCGCTTGTTGGCGAAGGCCGAGGCAGCGTCGGGCCCCGGCAGGTTCACGTATTGGATGTCTGCGAGCGTCATGCCCGCGGCCTCGAGCGACCTGACCAGGCTATACGTGCTGGTGGTGCCGCGGTGGTCGGCCACGCGCTTGCCCTTGAGGTCCTGGATGGTCTTGATGCCCGAATCCGGATAGACCAGGATGTCCACTTCATTGGCGGGCAGGGGGTAGCTCACGAGAGGAACGAGCGGAACGTTTCCGCCGATCGCGTAGATGAGCGCGGTCGACGTGATGAACGAGAAATCGATCGCGCCCGCGCGCATTGCTTCCACGACCGGCAGCGATGCCGGAAAGCCGGGCTTCCAGTCGATCTTGGCGCCGCCCAGGCTTTTGCTCAGGTCGAAGCCGCCCATGTTGTAGCGCAACACGGCGCCTGGCTCGGCCTTGCCTTCGCCGATCTGGGCGTAGTTGACGACAGAGGGAAACTTGGGTGCCGCGCGAGCGGCGAGGGGCAGGCCCAGCCCCAACGCTGCCGATCCTCCCGCCATGGTGGCGGTGGCGACGAAGTGCCGCCGCGATAGCAGGGGCGCATGCGGATGCGACAAGGGAAGCGAAGCGGAAGTCTTGGACATGAAAACTCTCCAGGTGGGTTTCGGGATTCAGTGAAGAAGGCCGTCGAGCAGTTCCTGCTTCCATGCGACGAGTCGAGCGTTGTCCCTGTGCCGCGGGCGTGGCAGATCGACCTGGAGGTCCTTCAGCACCCGCCCTCCGCCGAGTACGACGACGCGGTCCGACAGCACCAATGCCTCTTCCACGTCGTGCGTGACGAGCAGCACCGTGCGAGGCGACTCGCGCAGCATGTCTTCCAGCAGCTGCTGTGCCGTGACGCGCGTGAGCGCATCGAGCGCGCCGAAGGGCTCGTCCAGCAACAGCCAATCGGGCTTGTGGATAAGGGCGCGTGCGAGCGCCACGCGCTGCTTCTGTCCGCCGGACAACTGCGAAGGCCAAAGGGACTCGCGTCCGGCGAGGCCGACCGCTTCAAGCAGCCGGCGTGCATCGGTCTCGCGTCCGCGCAGGCCGAGCTGGACGTTCTGCAACGCCGTCCACCATGGCAGCAACCGGTCTTCCTGGAACATCACGCGGACATTGACGTCGCGGGACGTGCCATGGGGAAGCGGGCTCACGGTTCCCGAGATCGGCTTCTCGAGACGCGCGATGAGTCGCAGCAGCGTGCTCTTCCCGGTGCCGCTCGCGCCGATGAAAGAGACGAACTGGCCCGGCAGCACATCGAGATTCAGCCTGTCCAGGACATTGCGTCCCGCATAGGCGTGGGTCAGGTCGTCGAGTCGAAGACCGATGGAGGGGGTCATTCCGCGCCTCTCTTCTGGTAGCTGGGATTCCAGCGCAACACGCGCCGCTCGATCAATCGCGTGATCAGGTCGGCCAGCAGGCCGGCCAGCGAGTAGATGAGGATGGCGAGGATGACGCGGTCGTTGCGCATCATCTCGCGCGCGTTCTGCGCAATGAAGCCGATGCCGTCCTGCGCATTGATGGTCTCGGCGATCACGAGCGTCAGCCACGCGACGCCCAGCGAATAGCGGATGCCCGTGAGGATCGACGGCATGGCGCCCATCACCACGATGTCGCGCACCAGTTGCAGTTGGTTGAGGCCGTACGCCTGCCCGAGCTGGATGAGCCGCGGGTCCACGTTCTTGATGCCATTGACGGTGTTCAGGTAGACCGGGAACAGCGTACCCATCGCCACCAGGATGACCTTGGGCGTCTCGCCGATGCCGAACCACGCAATCATCAGTGGAACCAGTGCGAGGTGGGGTATGACGCGAATCATCTGCAGCGTGCGGTCCACCAGCCCCTCTGCGATGTGCGACATGCCGACGAGAAAGCCCAGGACGAGGCCGATGGCTGCGCCGATGCTGAAACCGGCGGCGATGCGTCCCAGGCTCACGAGAATGCCGCGTTGCAGTTCGCCCGTTCCAAGCAGGTCGCCTGCGGCGGCGAGGACGCGACTTGGCGCCGGCAAAGTGGTGGGCGACACCCAGTTGAAGGTGGACGCCATCTGCCAGAAGACGACGATGAGCACCGGCACCAGCCAGGGTAGCGAGATGATGGCGAGTCCCGGTCCCGCCCTGGCGGGCGTATCAGGCGTCCGCGGTGGAATTGCGGCGACTTCTTGCATGTTGGCATCGGACGTTGCGATAGAGGTTTGCATGGACCACATTCATGTTGAGTCTCCTTTGGCCGGTTGCCCGTGCCGCTGCGGCAGTGCCGTGCGGCATCTCGTGAAAGTCATCGGTGTCGCATCGACGGATCAGGCCATGCCGACACTCGCCGGGGCGGGCACGCCACGCGTGCGGGACTTGTCTGCCATCGCATGTTCGAACGCGTGCCCGAGCGCCAGCAGACGCGCATCGGCAAACCGCGGCCCCGCCAGCTGGATGCCGATGGGCATGCCGTCGCTGCCGACGCCGCAGGGCAGGCTGAGCGCCGGTGTGTGGGCGATGTTGTGGGGCCGCGTGAAACTGCCGAGACTGCGGCAGGCCGCTCCGAGCAGCTCCCCGTCAGGGAAGAATTCGCCGACTGCAATCGTGTGGACAGGCAATGTGGGCGAGACGATCACGTCATAACGCCGGTACAGCGCCAACAGCTGCTCGATCAGCGTTTCGCGCAGGGGATACATGCGCCGCAACGCTTCGGCATCGACGCCAAGCACGGACTCCAGCACGCGCAGCGTGGACGGCGCCATCTGCGGGGCTTTCATGGCCTGCGCGCGTTCGGCCAGTTCGCGCAGCGATATCGCCGCCTGCAGATGCGAGATCTCCTGCGCGTCGTCGCATACGAAGTCGACGTTTTCCACGTGGTGGCCCATGTCCGAGAGGCGCCCCACACCGCGCTCAACGCTGGCAAGAATCTCGGGATCGACGGATTGGAAGCCATAGCTCGCGCTGTAGCCGATTCGCAGCGGTGGCATCGCATGGGCCAGCGCTGCAAGATAGTCGCAGTCGTCGGCCGGCAGTTCGGTCCAGTCCCGGCCGTCGGGCCGCGCGATCACGTTCATCATCATCGCGACATCTGCCACGGTGCGGCCGATCGGGCCCGCCACCGTGCGTTCGGTCGGACGCGGATAGTAGGGAACACGGCCGTGTGTCGGCTTGAATCCCACCAACCCGGTGAGTGCTGCGGGAATCCGGATCGACCCGCCACCGTCCGTGCACAGGGCCAGCGGACCCAGTCCGGCTGCGACGGCGGCAGCGGCGCCGCCACTGCTTCCGCCGGGCGACAGGTGCGGCGCCATCGGGTGGCGTGTCGGTCCGAACGCCAGGCTGTCGGTCACCGGCATGACGCTGATTTCGGGCATGTTCGACTTGGCAAAAAGGATCGCGCCCGATTCGCGCAGCCTCGCGACGGCGGGCGCATTCGGGGTCGTCGGCATTCTCGAGCGGACGGGGGCACGCCTGCAAATCCGCGACCTGGCGGGGCTGAGCCGCCGTTCGCCCCTGCTGGCCGCGTGTCTTCTCGTCTT
>CAIQMJ010001026.1 GCA_903872875.1 uncultured Variovorax sp. | reverse complement strand
GATACCGCCCGGTAACGCCACAAAGGCATCTGCGCGCTCTCCCATCATGGCCTTGCGTTCGTGCATGGTGTCGACGATGTGGAGTTCGTCACACAGGCGGTTCGCCAACTCCTTGTCGACCAGTGCCTTGGGGATCACCCCGACAACTCGCCCACCGGCCGCGCGGGTTGCTTCCGCTACGGTCCCCATCAAGCCGGTTCGGCCGCCGCCGTAGACGAGTTGGCCACGGCGTTCGCCGATCCATCGGCCCACGACTTCGGCCGCAGCCGCGAACTCGGGACGCTCGCCAGGGCGCGAGCCGCAATATACACATACTGAAAATGCTGGAGTCATGCCTCGATCATGCCGTGAGCAGCCCGACCTTAGCGGCCGAAGTGGTGCCAGATCGCTGCCGTCCAGATACCACCCGCGAGGAGGAGCGACAGCAACACCGCCGCACTGCCCATGTCCTTGGCACGTTTGGAAAGATCGTGCCACTCCGGCCCGATGCGATCGATCGCGGCCTCGACGGCGGTGTTGAGCAATTCAACGATCATGACGAGCAGGACGCTGCCTGCAAGCAGCGCTGTTTCCGTCCAATGGTGACCGAGCCAGAAGGCGGCTGGAAGAAGTGCGATCGCCGCGATCGCTTCCTGTCGAAACGCTGGCTCGCCCCAGCCAGCGCGGAGGCCGGCTAGCGAGATGAGGCCTGCGTGCCACACGCGATCGAAACCGCTGCGGGCCTTCTGTGGATTGACTGCGGAGTCGGGTCTGCTCATGAATTTACGGGGTCGCCGGGCGTGCTGAAACCAGACGAGTGCCAGCCCAGGCGTCATGCCAGAACTGGCGTTGCGGATGAAATCGGGCGAGCAGTGCCCAAACAGCGATCCAGCCAGAGATCATCAAGAACGATTCGCCACCGGAAAGTTTGAAAGGTGTCAGCGCTGCCAACGGTGGCAGGAACCACAGCCAAGCCAGCACATAACGCAAGAGTGCGCGCGTCTGCGTGACGGGGCGGCCTTGCGTATCGACAACGCGAATGCCCCAGGTTTTCATTGCCAGCGTCTGACCTTTCGACCAGAAGTAAACGAAATAGATGCCGAAGATCACGAAAAGGAAGGCCTGGAGCAAATGGCGTCGCGTGTCCATTGCATCGCGCATCTGCCCCAGCGTGCTGAACAACCATCCAGCGACGAAAACGACGGCGAACATGAGCATGCCTTCGTAGAGCCAACATGCCATTCGGCGCCACAGGCCGGGTGTCTGCGGTCGCTGTATGGACGGATATGTCGTGTCACTCACCGCCTTCGGATCGGAGGCGGCTGGCGAGAGTGCAGGTGATGCTTCGTACGGGCTGTTGGTGGCCATCGACGGCTGTGTCAGGGAGCGGATGAAGGTTGCTCGGTGACAGGCACCGGCGGCGTACGCGCCGGTGCAGGCGCGGCCGTCGTCAACGGCGCGGTGATTGTCGCTGCTGAAGATGACTCCGTTGACGTGGATTCAATATCAGGCGCTGGCGCCAATTCGATGCGCGCGCTGTGCTGCATCTTGACGGCGTTGGCGGGGACCGGTGCAAGTTTTTGCTGCGGAACCGGGCGTGCCGTCGCGGTCGCGCCAGGCGCGTGCGCTGCGGTGGCTCGTTCGGCGAGCGCGCGCCGTTCTTTCTCGCTGAGCGCTTGGTAAGCCTCCCATTTGGCCTTGCGCTCGTCACTGGGAATCTGCTTGACCTCGTCGAAATTGAATCTGGCCTGGGCCCGCTCCTGTTGGCTGAGGCCTGCCCAGTCACTCATTCGACTGTGCAGCTTGGCTTGCTCTGCCGGAGACAGTTTGTTGTGATTTCGCGACAGCGCGAGCCATTTGCGTTTATGCCCGCTACTGAGGCTGTCCCAGTGCAAAGCAAGCGGCAGCAATGCCTGCTGCTGGCTGGGCGACAGTTCCTTCCAGAGGGGGCGCGAAGTCGTGGGGCGCACTGACTTTTCAGCCGAAGTGCTTTCAGTGGTGGTCGCAGGCTTGGATTGGGCGATCGCCAGAACGGCGCACAACGCCGCACCGCCGCATATTGCAGTCACACGAGCCCGGCTCCACGCGCGCCGACGCCTGGTGCGTACGGCAGACTCGTCCAGAGGCGTGGCAGAGAGGAAGGGCATGTGTCGCTGCGTTCTGCGGGGTTCAGTTCTTGTTGGCGGATGCTTCAGACTTGAGGAACTGCGCGAAGCCCGGATCCGTATATGCGGCGGGCGGAAGCTCGTCGGTCAACAACGCCGAGTCGACATCGGCCAACTCTCGTGCACGATTTTCCGCCTGCACCACGTTGATGGCGATCAGACCGCCGACGAGCGCGACGAGCGGCAAGGCGGCGCCAATGCGTGTCCACCACCAGTTCCCACCGCCAAACGTCACGGTTCCGTCTGCGACCTGGGCGACGGAGGCCGCCCGCATTTCCGGGGCAAGCTTGCGTCTGGCCAAGGCTTGCGTGCGCGCAATTCGAAGGCGCTCGCTGATGTCGTGAGGCAATTCGTTGCTTCCAGCAGACAGACGAGCCGCGACGCGGTGGCCGAACTGCTCTTCCAGCGCTTCAACGTGAGAGGAAGGCGAGGTATTCATAGCGATATTCCCTTGGCTTTGAGCGCTTTGCTCAAGGCGTGAACCGCCCGCGAGCAGTGGGTTTTGACGCTGCCTTCGGAACAGCCCATTGCTGCGGCGGTCTCGGCGACGTCCATGTCTTCCCAGTAACGCATTAGGAAAGCCTCTCGTTGACGGCCTGGCAGCG
>CAIQMJ010001025.1 GCA_903872875.1 uncultured Variovorax sp. | reverse complement strand
TGCTTCATCGCGATGCGCAGCGTAGATCCACACGGCGCGTTTGCCCGAAAGGATGCGCGCGTCCGGCGGCGTCTGCAGTTGGCTGTCGACGACCACCAGGTGCGGCTGGCGTGGCGTCTCGACCAGCCGGACGTCGAGCATCGGGTTGTCCTCGATCACGGTACCGACGCCGGTGAGGATGGCGCCGGCCCTGGCCCGCCAGGCGTGGCCGTCGGCGCGCGCGGCCGGTCCGGTGATCCATTGGCTGACACCATTGTGCAAACCGGTCTTGCCGTCGAGCGATGCCGCGACCTTGAGCCGCACCCATGGTGTCTTGCGCACCATGCGGCTGAAGAAGCCGATGTTGAGTTCGCGGGCGGCCTCGGCGCCCGGGCCGACCTCGACCTCGATGCCTGCGGCGCGCAAGCGTTCGAAGCCCTGGCCCGCCACCAGCGGATTGGGGTCGGCGAGGGACGCGACGACGCGGCCGATGCCGGCGGCGATCAGTGCATCACAGCACGGGCCGGTGCGGCCGTGGTGCGAGCAGGGCTCGAGCGTGACGTAGGCCGTGGCGCCCGCGATCCGTTGCCCGCGGGCCTCGGCGTCCCGCAACGCCATGATCTCCGCATGCGGCCCGCCTGCGCGTTGGGTATGGCCGATGCCGATCAATCGACCGTCCGTGTCCGTCAGCACGCAACCGACGCGTGGATTCGGATCCGTCAGATAGAGCGATTGCCGTGCCGCGTCGAGCGCGCGGCCCATGTTGTCCGCAATGGTCATCCGGCGTGGGCCAGGGTGGCCGTTTCAGTCATCGGCACCGCCCAGGCAGCGGCGATCGGTGGCCGACGCGGGCGTGCACAGCCGCACGCGGCCGGTGGTTGCAATGATGACGCGCCGCGTCTGTGTGCTGACTTCGCTGTCGGGGACATCGTTTCTGAGAATGTTGAAGGTGAGGTTGCCGGCGCCGCCATCGGCCTTCCTGGCAAAGCCCGAACCATCGTAGCGTACATAGGGTGGGCTGGCCTTGGCGCTCCCGGTGCCATTGATCGAGAGAAAGCCGCCCTTGATGGGGCGCGTCAACACCACGATGTCGATGCCTTCGTCGTAGCGCGCATTCCAGTTGACGTCGACGAAGGCGACGAAGCCCTGGGTCCAGTCGGCATGCGCATCGTCCAGCGGCGTGAGCAGTGCGGGAAGGTTGCGTTTCAGTGCCTCCGAGCGCGCGGCGTTGAGCGCAGACACGAAGGAGTTGGCGACCGCGGTCAATTCCGAGCTGCGCAGGAAGCCGCTGAACGACGGCGCCGCCGCCGCCATCAGGATCGCCAGGATCGCGAGCGTGACCAGCAGTTCGACCAGCGTGATGCCGCGGACACGTCCCGACGCGCACGTCATCGCCAGCAGAGGCCGGGTTCGTTGCGCCGCGTTCCATCGCAGTCCTTGCGGCTGGTGCTGTCGATCCACAGCGTGCCTGCGTCGGTGTCGGGTTGCTGCGGCGTTGCGTAGACGCGCACGCATTCGTCCAACGGCAGCGCGCCGCCGCTCTCGCTTTCGCATTCGGCCGCCCCGAGCAGGTAGCTCGTGCTGGCCCGACGCTCGCCAGCGTAAGTCTTGAAGGGTGAAGAGACGTCGCCCAGCGCCGTCTTGCGATAGCTGCCGGCCTGCGTCATGTGGCGCTCCTGCTGTTGCATGAGCTCGGCCAGCGCCGCGCGGGCTTCGCTGCGGCGGCCCTTGAGGACCGTCTCGACGTAAGACGGATAAGCGACCGCCGACAGGATGGCGAGCACCGCGAGGACGATCATCAGCTCAATCAGCGTGAACCCTCGTTCGGGTGGGTTGCGCGTCGTCATCTCAACTTCCCGCATTCTTCAAGTCCTGGTAATTGTGGATGCGTCGCCAGCTCAGCACGCCCCAGCGCTTGCTGCGCGACAGCTCGATGCCGGTCGTCTGCATGCCGCCAGGGCCGGGCACGAGCACACGACCGATGCTCTGGCTGGTCCCGCGGCCCTGGTTGCCGAATACGCCGTGTACGGCTGGGCCGGCCTGCAGCAGCACCGGCGTGGCTGGCATGCCAACCGTCGACACAACGAACTCTGCCGAGCCTGTCGCCAGTTGCACGAACCATGTGTTGCCGCTACCGCCATCGCATGCCTGACCCGCATCCGGCGGGATGAGTGAGGCGAACACCAGGCCGCTTCCGAACATCTGCATGGCGCCGGTCTGCCGTTCGCCGCGGCCAGGCAGGTCGATGTACCAGCCGGCCCGCTCGGACTTGTCGTCGTCGCGCAGGGGCCGTCCCCAAGCAAAGTCCGGGACGGCGATGCGGTGCGGGCCATCCGGGGCGCCGGCGGCGAGTCGTGGCCGTCCACTGATGGCGCTCGCGCCGCCCGAGGCGTCCGGCACGGAGCCCGCGCTGTCGTACAGCGCGTACACCGACTGCACTGGCGCCGTCGTGGTGTTGTCGGCCGGCTCGAGATACTTTCCGGTGCCGAAGGCCACGATCACGCTCTGCTGCGGGCCCGCAGCCAGCAGTGGTGCCATGCTGATCGGTTGCGCGCCTTGCGCGTCGTCGGCGGCGATGAAGAAAGGAATCGGCGTCGTGCCGTTCTTGAAGGCCGACAGATGCGCCATGTCCCATTGCGTTTGGCCCACCTTCAGGAAATCAAGCTTCCAGAGCCGGCCGTGCAGATCGCCGAAGTACAGGTAGCGGAGCTCGCCGGCCGCCGCCGTCGTCGCGCTGAAATCGAGCACGCCTGGCGCGGTCGTGACGGCGATGCCTGCGTCCATTGGCACCGCGATCTTGAAGTAATTGCTGTTGAGCTTCCAGGCAATGCCTGCCGGCTTGGACAGATCCAGCAGGAAGACGAAGGGCGCACCCGTGCCGGCATGGCCATCTGCAACTGCGCTGTTCACACCGCTCGCGACCACGGCGTAGCTGCGATAGGTGGCCGTCGTCTTGCTGTTGGCCGCTGCGTTGGTGCGCAGCTTGAAAATCTGTGGCGGGCGCAGGACATTGCCGATGTCGGCATCGTCCCGATCAGTGAATTCCCAGAGCACCTTCGATGCGTCGAATGCCGCCGGGTCGCTCACGTCGAGCGCGAACACGCCCTGGCCGCCCGCACCGGTGCCGCCGACCAGCACCGTCGTCCAGGCTGTGCTGCCGTCGGCCCGCACGAGTTCCGCGTCCGCAACGCCGGGCGTGCTGTCGACGAAGCTGCGGTGCGCGCCGGTGTTGTAGCCGGGCGAGCTCAGTTCGGCGAGGTGGGGGCCCATCCAACTCGGGATGTATGCGAACAGTTCGGCTCCGTCCGCGGTGTCGAAGGCGTGCAGCATGCCGTCGTTGGCGCCGGCAAAGACCGCATGGGTGCGCGCCTGGTGGCTTGCGAGGAAGCTGCGGTAGGTTTCCGATCCGGCGCCAGCCGACGGCGTGCCGAGGTGCACCACGCCCGAATGGATGAAGTCGCCGAGCCGGCTGTCGCGCTGGCGAAAGAGACGGCTTTCCTGTGTGCGATCGCCACGCAGGAAGGACAGTCGCGCTTCGCCCAGGCCGTCGGCCATCGCGCTGGCGGCTGGTCGGTTCAGCAATGCCTTCAGGCTGTAGCCGGGCGCGTTCTCGAGACGGTCCCAAAGGAAGGGTGTGGCCGTTTCTACGGCCGCGTCGACGCGGCCCACCACGATGTTGCGGCGGCCGATGTCGAGGCTTGGCGCATCGAGCCGAGCGGCGGCGGACCATCGTGCCTCCCTGTTCGCGGCGATCGTCGGGTCGCTGGCTGTGCCCAGGGCCAGGGGCAGGGCGCGAAGGTCCCCGCTCCAGCGTCGCGGGTCGTAGCGGGTCTGGTAGCTGTCGATGGATTGGCCTGGCTCGATGCGGTCGCTGGCGGTGGCGACCGCCGCGATGGCGATGTCCGGCTTGGCGATGGCGGAGACCAGTTCGTCCAGGCCGGCGAGCAGCGCGCGGGCATCGGTCGCCACGCGATAGCTGCGCGGTTCACCAGGCGCGGCTGCGTCTTCCCAGCCGCTGTCGTCCGGATGGCCTTTCGCATCGACGAAGGGGTTGCCATGTCCCGCCGGGTCGTCGAACGCGCCGTACTTGGCAGCGAGAAAGAGGGGGCTGCGGCGCCGCGTCTCGAAGTCGGCGCTGGCATTGGCTTCGTTCAGATCCAGTGCGTGGGTCCGGACCCGCATGCCGGGCCGTCGCTGCGCGGACGACGACCAGGATGCGCCGCGGACGTCCTGCGTGTGAGCCCAATACGCCATGCCCGCCATGTAGTAGCCACCGCCGTTGACGCCCGCTGCGGCGCTGGCCATGTCGAAGAGCGACGCCACAGGTGCATGGCGGCTGTCGGTGCCCGCGCGTGGCTGCGCGGACTCGAGTTGTGCGACGCGTCGCGTCCAGTCGACGAAATCGGGTTCGTTGCCTGCGGGATTGGCGGTGCGTGCGAATTCCTTTGCGTCGAGCCGACTCGTGTTGCCGGGAATCGATTTGTCGTTGTTCGCGTTCGCATCGCCGATCACGAGGATGTCGTTGCGCACGCACCTCTGTTGCTGCGTGGGCACGCCGCTCGCGTGCGGATCGACCCAGGCGGCAAGGGCCGGGAAACCCGCCTTCATCGACTCTGAAATTCCCTCCGTCGCGGCCGCGGTCGGCGGAAGTCCCTGCAGGTAGCGCAACGCCTCGTAGTAGAGCTCGCTCAGCGGCCGGTGCTGCCGGTAGATGCCTTCGGCCGCCTCGCTCCGTCCCAATTGGTTGATGTAGTGGATGGCGTCGCTGCGGCCTTCGGACAGGCTGTCGGGGCCGGGCTGCAGCACGCCGGTCGATGGATCCCATGCGAGCGCCGCGTCGCTTGTCGCTTCCACCGGCTGCATCGGTGCGCGCAGCACGCCGCCATAGCGCTCGTCGCGGTCGTCCAGCAGATAGCCGAATGCGGCGACGCGCAGCCTGCTGCCCTGGCGCTGCAGCCCGCCGATCGGCTTGAAGTTCCCGTGCGGATAGGGCGCGCAGTAGTTGCCGCGCGGGTCCTGCAGACTGCCCGACGCATCGGCCTCGCAGACCTTGACCCGCACACGGAACGCATGCTCGCTGGCAAGCGCTGCGCCAAGGCCTGCGCCGTCCCCAGGTTCCGTGCAACTACCGGTGGCAGACGTGCCGAAATGCACGCGATCGAGGCAATTGGCGATGAAAACGCTGCCGGTCCGGCCGTCGAGCAGCGTGGTGGGCAAGGCGTCACGTGCGGCGGCTGCATCGATCGACTTTCCCGGAAAGTTCGCCGCACTGTTGAAGAAGCTCGGGGGCAGCATGGCGCGCTGCAACACGGTCAGGTCGGGCGTGTCGACGACACGGTCGCCACCGGTGAGGCCGATGCGCAGCAGATCGAGCGTCGACGCCGTTGCCCAGTTCAGGAAATTGCCGCTGAAGCCTGCGCCGCCGCACCGGCGGGCTGTTGCGGCTGACTGGCGCTCGAAACGGCGCCGCGCGGGATCCGCATCATCGAGGTACGCATAGCAGCTTTCCGTATCGAAGTAGCCGAGGTATTCGTCGCCCGATGCATAGACCGGCTGCCGGTGCTGCGCCCCCGCCGTGGACGTTCCGACCGACAGGGCCAGTGCAAGCGCGGGTTTCGGGCCGCCGAGACTCGATAGCGGCAGCGACGAAAGCGCGATGGCTGCGACCGGTGTGCCCCGGCCCGCGGCCCACCAGGACGCGCAGGCTCCACCCAGAATCACTCCGATCATGAGTCGACGCAAGGCGGTGTGCATCCGTCAGTCCCTCTTCTTTCGATAGACCATCTGCAGGACGGCCTGAATATCCTGTCGCGGGCCGAATCCCATGGCTGTGACGCGGTACACGTAACCGGTCTTGCGCCGCAGATCGGTAAAGGCCTCGCCGTCCGGGACGGCTTCGATGATGTAGCGCGGCCTCATCGCGGGCATCACGCCCTTGCTGCTGCCGGCCTCGGCCGCGGCAAAGGAACGGCCGGTGAATTCGCCGAGCGAAACGGTACGCGAGCGGGCCGGCGGCGCGGAGAAGTCGACCGTCAGCCAGACCGGTGTACCCGCCAGAGCAGGCACGCACAGGCCCTTGCCATGGCCACTGGCGGCATCGCCGCAGCCCTCCCTGAAATCTGCGCTGCTGTCGCTGGCGAAGACTTCGGGGCGGCTCGACGCCACGGTACCGGTGCCGTCGATGTCGTAGGCCGCATCGGCCAACGCGGCCTCCGCGGCCTGCAAGGCGAGCTGCAGATCGCGGTCATTGCGCGAGCCCCGCTCGCTCATTACTGCGATCTCGATGGCAGACAGGCCCAGCATCGACACGATGATCAGGACCATCATCACCGTCATGAGGGCCGCGCAGCGTTCCCGCTCGACCTGCGAGAGAAGCAGAAGAGGCGGGCGCGACGCGTGACGGCACATCAGAGCTGCTGCAGGTTGCGCAGATGGACGGTGAAGCTCACGGCCTGCCGCAGCCGCCCATCGCCCGGGACGGCGTAGGTGCTTCCGACATCGTCGGCCGATGCCATGGGCGCGCCCAGTGGATAGAGCACGGTCGGCAGACTCTTGTCCTGCAACGAGCCGACCGGGCCTCGCAGCACCATGCCGATGCGCAATGCGCGCACCCGCTGCCAATTGGCGAGCGTGGCCGCATCGTCGCCGGTCACGACTATCTGGTCGGCCCGCAGGTAGCGGTCGGGCACACCGTCCGCGGCTTCGGTCGGTGCGGCATTCGGCGTCACGCCATCGACGCCGTACAAGACCTGGAAACTCTCGACGCCCTGCACGACGGGTTGCGAGCCCGCGCGCATCGCGGTGGTGGTGCCAACGCTGCACATGAGCGATGGCTCGTCGTCGCTGCCGACATCGACGTAGAGGACGCTTACCAACAGGTCGTTGCGGGCGGTCGGAATGGCATCGATGGCGTTGCCCATGCAATTGATCAAGGCCTTGTCGGTATCCGCTGCGCCGGGAACGCGTGCGCTGGCCTGCGCCCGGACCACGAGCACATCGCTGCCATTCGCACACGCGCTTCCCGCGCCGCGTGCGCAGCCCGTCGAACGGCTACCGTTGACGCCCACTGCGCCAGTTGGTTGAAGTGCGTCGTCGTAACCCTGGACGTAGGCAACCGGCGAGACGGCCGTTGCCAGCCTGAAGGCCGCGCCTTGCGTATCCACCGCATAACCGATGTCGAGGTAGCCGCTCTGCGCGGCCGTGCGAAGGATGACGTCGGCTGCAAAACGCGCGTTGTCCTGGAGCTGGCTCACCGCATCGACGGTCGAAAAGCCACGGCGGCCCAGCAGCAGCGCTGCGCTGGCGGCCGCCATGATGGTCGCCGTGAGCGCCAGCGCAACCAGCAGTTCGACCAACGTCAGGCCGCGCATGCGGTGGACGGGTGCGACGCTCATGACGGAACGCCCATTGCAGCCGGCATGCTGACCAGCGGGCGGCTGTCGCGCGCGCCCGGGTCTTCGATCGCGTCGCTGCCCGTCCTGGAGCGGTCTGTGACGCCGCGGCGCCATCCCAGCTTGATCTGCACGATTCCGCCGCTGTGCGTGCATTCCCAGCGCGGGCGGCCATCGATGTCATACGGCGCTTCGTCGAAGCACACGGTCGCGCGCGGGCCCGGCAGCCCGCCGTGGGCGGTATCGACCAGCCGAGACAACCATTCGGTGATATCCCAGCGTGCAACGTCCAGTGGGTTGCTGCAGCCGCCGAGTGCGCAATCCACGGCCGATATCGGTGCGATGCCGCTGAAGTCGTCGAGAAGATAGGGATTCCCGGCCGGGCTGGCTTGGGCAGCTACGGCGCGATTGCCCTGCATGCGCTCGCCCAACTCGGCGGCAAGGCGAATCGCCAGCACCTGGAGGCGCGTCTCGCGATGGCCTTGCAATGCGCCGGCTTGCAGCGCCACCATGCCGAGCAGGCCGAAGGACAGCAACAGGAGCGAAACCAGGATCTCTATCAATGTGAAGCCGGCGCTGCAGCGCTGCGCGCAATAACTGCGTGGCATGGAACCCTCCGGGTTGATGCCGTCGCGCAGAGGCGACGACGTGAGCCGGAAATTCTGCGGTGGCCGTCGCCGTGTTCAGATGCCGTCCAGCGCAGATTTGACGCCGCTCGGCAGACGAGGTCGGATCATGTATTGAGGAGTTTGTCCCCAAAGCGTCTTCGCTCTTCGTCGCGCATCTCGATCAACGCGCGGAGGGGCGCCAACGTTTCCGCATATTCCGGCAAATTACTGGCGCTCTTGCCTCGCCTGATCGCCGCGACGAGCGCATCCAGACCCATGTCCGTTCTTTGCTGATGGTGGCGCGCTCGCGGCGGCGGAATCAATGTGCGCTTGCCGAAGATCGCGAAGATCTGGTGGTAATTCATCCCCAGAAAACCTCCGATCAGGTGATCGCTGCATTTGCTCGAACTCCAGAGACGGCGAATGGCGTCGATGGCCGTCCAGGCTTTCATAGGCTTCTCCGGGTGCGTGGTCTCGACCTCGACCTCCGGCGAGCTTCTTGGAGGCTCGGACGCTGGTTCTGGTGAAGAGGAGCGCGATGTCGCGTCTTCCACTTTCAGCGTGTCCCAGGCGCCAGCGTCCATGACCTCACGAATCTGGTCGAGTTGTCCGGCCGTCGCGTCCGTGCATGAATGCTGCGATCGCGTCGAGCTGCGCCAAGTCCCCGGCGCATTGCGCCTGCTCTTCGCTCGCACAGGAGCCATCCGCGTTCAGTCTGTTCGATATCTCTTCTTGCCGGGCACCCATCAGATCGTGAATGTGGTTTTGAATGCGGAAGCGCGGGGCCTCTTTCGGCCGGCTTTCCATCGGATCGGACACCGGCTTCCCAATGCCTGCGGACTCGAGTCTCCTGCGCATGGCGTCAACGGCCGGGGCGGTCGGCGTGATGGTGTCTCATAGCGCCTGCAGCTCGCCACGGTTGCCGCGCATCAGGACCCCATTCGTGTTCGGGCGGTGCTGCCGAATCGATCATTGCAGGCCTTCTGCTCTTGGCGCTCGTGGGTACGTCTTGGGTCGATGGCGAGGCGGAACAAGTGTCATCTCCGGTCCAGTTGCGCTTCACGGCCGTTTTCGCGAGAAGCGGGCCGGTGATGGCTTGCACATCGACTGAGCGTGTGGGCTACTCGTGCTGGGTGAGCGCGCAATGTCCCATCCGCGCGGTGCCGCACGCTTTGCACAAGCGAAACGCTCAATAGACTTGCGAAGCCTGCGATGGCGGCAACCGAATGCTGATCATGCACATCGGCTGCATCAATCGCCGCCGTTCAGCAGCGCATGCATGCTGCGCCTCGGTTCAGATGTCCTGCAGCAACTGCCGGAATTCGTCCACGTCTTCGAAGCTTCGGTACACAGAGGCGAAGCGCACGTAGGCGACCTTGTCCAGCCCCTTGAGTTCGCGCATCACGAGTTCGCCGAGCTTCTTCGAAGCGATCTCGCGGCGCGCACCGGCAAGCAGTTCCTGCTCGATTCGCAGCAAGGCGGTATCGATCTGTTCAATGCTGACCGGCCGCTTGCGCAGCGCGAGCATCATCGAAGCACGCACCTTGCTGGAGTCGAAGTCCGCGCGGCTGCCGTCCTTCTTCACGACGACGGGAAAGTTGACGTCGGGCCGCTCGTAGGTGGTGAAACGCTTGTCGCAGGCGCTGCACTGCCGGCGACGGCGAACGAAGTCGCCGTCCTCCGACACGCGGGTTTCGACGACCTGCGTTTCAAGGTGACCGCAAAAAGGGCATTTCATGCGGTCAGATATTCCTGCTCGGCGGTCAGCGGTAGACCGGAAAGCGGCTGGTCAGCGCATGCACCTTGGCACGCACGGCCTCGATGTTCGCCGCGTCGCGCGGGTTGTCGAGTACGTCGGCCACCAGGTTGGCAGTGGCACGCGCTTCCTCGTCCTTGAAGCCGCGCGTGGTCATGGCCGGCGTACCGATGCGCACGCCGCTCGTGACCATCGGCTTTTCCGGGTCGTTGGGAATCGCGTTCTTGTTGATCGTCATGTGCGCGCTGCCCAGAACGGCTTCGGCCTCCTTGCCGGTGATGCCCTTGGAGCGCAGGTCGACCAGCATTACGTGGCTTTCGGTGCGTCCACTGACGATGCGCAAGCCGCGCGCCGTCAGCGTCTCGGCGACGATCTGCG
>CAIQMJ010001024.1 GCA_903872875.1 uncultured Variovorax sp. | reverse complement strand
GGCTCCACGCGCTGGAGGCCTTCCACGCGGATGTCGCGCACCGTGAAGGGTTCGACCGCCCAGGCAGCGCTGGCGGCCAGCGCGCCTGCGACCACGGTGGCGACGCTGCGCAGACGGAAGCGACGGAGTTTTGTGTTCATGTGTGAAATAGGTCGGCGCAGAGAGGGCCGACGATAGTTAACCAAAGAGCCCGAACAGCCGATTGACATCGTTGAAAAGTGCGATGGACATCATCATCAGCAGCAGTGCAACACCGCCACGTTGAAACCGTTCCATCCACGCGTCCGAGACGCTTTTCCCCGTCAGGCCTTCCCAAAGATAATACATCAGGTGCCCCCCGTCCAAGACGGGGAGCGGCATCAGGTTCAAGACGCCCAGACTCACGCTGATCAGGGCCAGAAATACCAGGTACTGGGTAAAACCAAGGCTCGCCGATTTACCAGCGTAATCAGCGATGGTGAGCGGTCCGCTGAGGTTCTTCAACGACGCTTCGCCGATGACCATCTTGACCATCATGCGCACAGTCAACGCCGAGACTTCCCAGGTCCGCACTATGCCGCCGCGAATGCCTTCTATGGCGCCGAAGCGCACGGTCATCATCGCCGGCGGCGCTCCTACATAGGCCGCGATACGCCCCACCGACACCCCATTTTCGTCACGCACATCGGGTGTGACTTCGATCGACAGATCTCGCCCGCTTCGCGTCACCAGCCATGTCTGCGCACCATGGGTCGACGCGCGGATCAACTCGCGCAGTTGCTGGCCATCGATGACCGGGATCGAACCAACTGCGCGCACGATGTCACCCGACTGCAAGCCGGCTCTCCGGCCGGCGCCGCCCGCCATGACCTCTCCGAGCTCCGGGCGAGTCAGCGGTGACAACAGACCGATCTTGCGAAACATCTGCGCGTCAGCATCCTTGGCCTGGATGCGACTGAGCGGCAATACCAGACGGCGCTCAGCGCCCTGCTCGTCGCCGGCGATCTCCACCGTCAGATCGTGTCCGTCGAGCGCACCACGGGTGATGCGCCAGCGCAGTTCCTCGAAAGTCTGCAAGGGCTCGACCTCCCCGTCAAACCCGGCTGCAACAACCCGCTCGCCGCCTCGGAACCCGGCCTTCTCGGCAAGAGATCCGGCGACAGGACGCGCCAGCATGGCTATCGGCTCGTCAACGCCAATCCAGTTGACGACCGAGTACAACGCAGCGGCCAGCAGCAGGTTGGCGATCGGGCCTGCCGCGACGATGGCCACGCGCGAACGCAACCTCTGCGTATTGAAGGCCCGGTGCCGCTCCTCGGAAGCCACCGGCGCTTCGCGCTCGTCGAGCATCTTCACGTAGCCGCCCAGCGGGAACATGCCGATCACGAACTCCGTGTTCTGGCCCGGATGCTGGCGCTTGGGCTGCCACCGATAGAGCGTCTTGCCGAATCCCACGGAGAAGCGGAGGACCTTCACACCGCATGCGACAGCCACGCGGTAGTGGCCATACTCATGAACTGCGATCAGCACGCCCAACGCAACGACGAATGCAATGATGGTGAGCATCGGAGTCCTTGGATCCAACCGTCTCAGGCCGTGAAGGCGAGGACCGCCACACTGGCTGCTGCGCGAGCTGCGGCATCGAGTGCCAGCAGATCATCCAGAGAGTGCGGCCGCGAAGGCGACACGACCTCGAGCGTCTCGGTATTGACCGCATGAATGCGATCGAAGCGCAAGCGCTTCGACAGAAACGCCTCGACCGCAATCTCATTGGCAGCATTCAGCACCGCCGTCGTACCAGGCAAGCCGCGCAAGGCCTGCCACGCGAGATCCAACCCAGGAAACAGATCGGCGTCGGGGGCGTGGAAGGTCAGTGCCTGCATCTTGCGAAAATCGAGGGTCGACGCACCGCTGGCAATGCGATGCGGCCACGCCAAGCCGACCGCGATCGGCACCCGCATGTCCGGCGTGCCCAACTGAGCCATCACGGACGCGTCCGTGAACTGGACCATCGAATGCACCACGCTCTGTGGATGGATGACGACTTCGATCTGATCTGGCATTACGCCAAACAGATACCTCGCTTCGATCACCTCGAGGGCCTTGTTCATCATGGTTGCCGAATCGACGGAGATCTTGCGCCCCATGACCCAATTGGGATGGGCGCAAGCCTCCTCTGGGGTCACTGCGCCGAGCGTACCGGGTACACGACTGCGAAACGGCCCGCCCGACGCGGTAAGTATGATCTTGTCGATGCGCTGGGCCCACGTCGAAGCGTCTTCCGGCAAAGACTGAAAGATCGCCGAGTGTTCGCTGTCGATCGGCAGAAGCGTCGCTCCCCCCGCTCGTACGGCGCTCATGAACAGTTCACCACCGACGACCAGCGCTTCCTTGTTGGCCAGCAGCAAGCGCTTTCCGGCTCGCGCTGCAGCCAGGCATGGCGCAAGACCTGCGGCGCCAACGATCGCCGCCATGACGACATCGACCTCCTCGTGCGAGGCGATGCATTCCAGTGCATCCGGCGCGATGAGAACGCGGGTCGCAAGGCCGTTCTGAGCCAATTTCCGTTCGAGTTGTACCGCATGTGGAGCGCTCGCCATTACCGCGAAGCGAGGTGTGAATCGCGCGCACTGCGCGAGCAGCTCGTCGACTTTGGTTGCCGCCGACAAAGCGAACACTTCAAAGCGGTCCAGGTGTCGGGAGATCACGTCCAGCGTGCTCGTGCCAACCGATCCGGTCGAGCCCAGCACGGTTACGC
>CAIQMJ010001023.1 GCA_903872875.1 uncultured Variovorax sp. | reverse complement strand
GGTGCTGTTCGACGAGGAAACGGTCGACACCGCCACGAAGAAGCTGACCGGCATGTTCCCGGCCCTCGATGCCCGCGACCAGTGGGCCGGCGTCAAGCGTCTCGACTGATGCCGTCGTTCATCCTGCGCCGCCTGCTGCATGCGATACCGCTGCTGCTGGCGGTGGTGGTGCTCAACTTCCTGTTGATCGCCTTCACGCCGGGCGACCCGATCACGCTGCTGGTCGGCGACTTTCCGGCACCACCCGAATACGTCGAACAAATGCGCCGCGAGTTCGGCCTCGACCAGCCGATCTGGGTCCAGCTGCTGCGCTACCTGGGCAAGGTCGCGCAGGGCGACTTCGGCTATTCCTTCGCCAACCAGCAGCCGGTGGCGACGCTGATCCTGGAGCGCCTCGGCGCCACGCTCGAACTCACCCTGACCGCGCTCGCCTTCGCGAGCGTGCTCGGCATTGCCTTCGGCATCGTGGCCGCGCGCTCGGCATCGCGGCCGGGACGCAGCCTGGCTGATTCGGTGATCCAGGGCACGTCGTCCGCCGGCTATGCGATCCCCGATTTCTGGCTCGGCCAACTGCTGATCCTGGTGTTCGCGATCGGCCTCGGCTGGTTCCCGTCGCAGGGCAACAACCCGGTGCGCGGCGTCGCGCCGGGCTGGGACGGCGTCGTCGAACATCTGCGCTACCTGGTGCTGCCGGCCTTCGCGCTGTCGCTGCGCTACCTGACGCTGATCACGCGCATCACGCGCGCCGCGATGCTCGAGGTGATGGGCGCCGACTTCATCCTCGCCTCGCGCGCCCGCGGCGCTGGCGAATGGACCGTGGTCGTCGTGCATGCGCTGCGCAACGCGGCGGCGCCGGTGCTCACCGTGATTGGCTACAACGTCGGCTTCGTGCTCGCGGGCTCGGCGCTGATCGAGGCCGTGTTCGCCTGGCCCGGCATCGGCCGGCTGCTGTACGAATCGATTTCCAAGCGCGACTACCCGGTGATGCTCGCGATCCTGCTGATGGTGTCTGCCACCGTCGTCATCGCGAACCTGCTGACCGACATCCTCCACCGGCTTATCGACCCGAGGATCGAACGTTCATGAGCGATACATCGATGGCCCCCGTCGCCGTGCCGCCGGTCGGGACGCCCTTTCGCAAGGCCGGTTTCCGCCAACGGCTGCTGCGCCGCACGGCGACCATGCTTGCGCTGGCCTTTCTCGTGCTGCTGGTCGCGGCGGCGCTGTTCGCCCCGTTCGTCACAGGCTACGACCCGCTGGGCGGCGGCAACGACGCGCTGCTGCCGCCGCTGTCGCCGGCCCACTGGCTCGGCACCGACGACCTCGGTCGCGACGTTTGGGCGCGCGTGCTGTACGGCACACGCATCTCGCTGACGGTCGGCGTGGCGAGCGCTCTGTTCGCGGTCATCGCCGGCGTGATCGTCGGCGCGCTGGCCGGCTACTTCGGCGGCTGGATCGACACGCTGCTGATGCGCGTGGCCGAGTTCTTCCAGACGCTGCCGCGCTTCGTCGTCGCGCTGATCGTGATCGCGCTGTTCGGCACCAGCGTGTTCAAGATGATCGTGGTGATCGCTGCGCTGTCATGGCCGCAGCTCGCGCGCGTAGTGCGCGCATCGGTCGCGACGCTGCGGCAGTCGCAATTCGTCGACGCGGCGCGCGTGGCCGGCATGGGCAGCGGCGCGATCATCGTGCGAGAAATCCTGCCTAACGTGGCGGCGCCGATCATCGTGCTGGGCTCGCTCGACATCGCGATGGCGATCCTGATCGAGGCCAGCCTGAGCTTCTTCGGCCTCGGCGACCCGAACCACGTGTCGTGGGGCGCGATGCTCAACGACGCGCAGCAGTACCTGCGCAGCGCCTGGTGGATGTCGGCCTTTCCGGGGCTGGCGATCGCGCTCACGGTGCTGTCGTTCAACATGCTGGGCGATGCGCTCAACGATGCGCTGAACCCGCGGGGAGAAGGCCGATGAACGCGCGCGTGCTTCCAGCGAACGAAGCCTTGCTCGACGTGCGCGGCCTGTCGGTCGACATCCGCCGCGGCGCGTCGCCGGCGCTGCGCGTGGTCAGGGACGTGTCCTTCACCGTGCGGCGCGGCGAGGCCGTGGGCCTGGTCGGCGAATCGGGTTCGGGCAAGTCGATGACGGCCTTCGCGGTGATGAACCTTTTCCCGTCGCCGCATGCGCAGGTCGGCGCCGGCCAGGTGCTGCTGGATGGCCGCGATCTCGCGACGCTGCCGCCGGCCGAGCTGCGCCGCGTGCGCGGCGCGCAGGTCGGCATGGTGTTCCAGGACCCGACCAGCTACCTCGATCCCCTGATGCCGGTCGGCCGCCAGATCGCCGAGCCGCTGCGTGCGCACGGCCGCACCGACGGGCTCGACGCGCGCGTGATCGAGCTGATCGACCTGATGGAACTGCCCAACGCGGCGCAGGTGGCGCGCAAGTATCCGCACGAGCTGTCGGGCGGCATGCGCCAGCGCATCCTGATCGCGGCGGCGCTGGCGATGCGGCCCGCGCTGCTGATCGCCGACGAGCCGACCACCGCGCTCGACGTAACGGTACAGGCCGGCATCCTGAAGCTGCTCACGAGGCTGCGCAAGGAACTCGACCTCGGCATCCTGCTGATCACGCACGACCTCGCGGTGGTGGCCGAGACATGCCAGCGCGTCAACGTGATGTACGCGGGCGAACTGGTCGAGAGCAACGACGTGGCGCCGCTGTTCGCCGCGCCGCGGCATCCGTACACGCAGGGGCTGCTGAAGAGCATCCTGAATCCGCAGTCGCGGGCGCGCTCGCTGTTCTCGATTCCCGGCGGCGTGCCGGTCGCGGGCCATTGGCCGCGCGGCTGCCGCTTCCACACACGCTGCCCGATCGTGCAGCCGGGCCTGTGCGATACCAAGGAGCCGGCGCTGAAGCTGCACGGCGGCGGCAGCGACCGCTGCCTGCGCAGCGACGAAGCGCTGGCCGCGCACGCCTGGACGGCTGTCGACTCCGCACCCCAGCCCTCTTCCCGCAGGGGCGAGGGAGCGATTCCATGAGCGCCGCGCCTCTTCTCGAAGCCCGCGACGTGAGCCGGCTGTTCCCGGTGCGCGCCAGCGGCGGCCTGTTCCGCGCCAAGGCAATGCAGCGCGCAGTCGACGGCGTGTCGGTGCAGATCCGGCCCGGCGAGGTGCTCGCGCTGGTCGGCGAAAGCGGCAGCGGCAAGACGACGCTCGGCCGCATGTTGCTCGGCCTGACCGCACCCAGCGAAGGCGCGATCTTCTACAAGGGCAAGGACATTTCGCGCCAGCAGGGCGCAGCCCGGCGCGACTTCCGGCGCGAGGTGCAGGTCGTGTTCCAGGACACCGGTGGTTCGCTGAATCCGCGCCGCAGCATCGGCCAGAGCGTGGCGCTGCCGCTGACCTACCACCGCGGCCTGTCGGGCCGCGAGGCGGCGAAGGAGATCGACGCGCTGCTCGATCAGGTCGGGCTGCCGCCTACGCACTTCCGCGACCGTCTGCCGCACGAGCTGTCGGGCGGCCAGCGGCAGCGCGTCGGCATCGCGCGGGCGCTGGCCTCGAACCCCGCTGTGATCGTGGCCGACGAGCCGGTGTCGGCGCTCGACGTG
>CAIQMJ010001022.1 GCA_903872875.1 uncultured Variovorax sp. | reverse complement strand
TGCATGTCGCCGAACAGCGAGCGCTTCCAGCCGCCGAAGCCGTGCCAGGCCATCGGCACCGGGATCGGCACGTTGATGCCGACCATGCCGACCTGGATGCGGCGGCCGAATTCGCGCGCCACGTTGCCGTCACGCGTGAAGCAGCTCACGCCGTTGCCGAATTCATGGGCGTTGATCAGGTCGACCGCTTCCTTCAGGTCGGCCACGCGCACGCAGCCCAGCACCGGGCCGAAGATCTCTTCCTTGTAGATGCGCATCTCGGGCGTGACGTTGTCGAACAGCGTGCCACCCATCCAGAAGCCGTCGTCGCAACCTTCGCCGGCCTTGGCGCCGTCGAATTTGCGGCCGTCGACCAGCAGCGTCGCGCCTTCCTTCACGCCCAGGTCGATGTAGCCGGTGATGCGCTCATGCGCGGCGCGCGTGACGATCGGGCCCATCTCGGCCGCGAGGTTCTCGCCGTCGAGCACCTGCAGCGTCCTGGTGCGTTCCACCAGCTTCGGCAGCAGCTTGTCGGCCACGTCGCCGACCAGCACCGCGACCGAGATCGCCATGCAGCGTTCGCCGGCCGAGCCGTAGCCCGCGCCGATCAGCGCGTCGACCGCCTGGTCGATGTCGGCATCGGGCATCACGACCATGTGGTTCTTCGCGCCGCCCAGGGCCTGAACGCGTTTGCCGTGGTGGGCACCGGTTTCGTAGATGTAGTTGGCGATCGGCGTGGAGCCGACGAAGCTGATGGCCTTCACGTCCGGGTGCTCGAGCAGCGCGTCGACCGCGACCTTGTCGCCCTGCACCACGTTGAACACGCCGTCGGGCAGGCCTGCTTCCTTCAGCAGTTCGGCCATGCGAAGCGACGCGCTCGGGTCGGTCGGGCTCGGCTTCAGCACGAAGGTGTTGCCCGCGGCGATCGCCACCGGGAACATCCACATCGGCACCATCACCGGGAAGTTGAAGGGCGTGATGCCCGCGACCACGCCGAGCGGCTGGCGCAGCGTCCAGTTGTCGATGCCGGTCGAGACCTGTTCGGTGTAGTCGCCCTTGAGCAACTGCGGAATGCCGCAGGCGAATTCGACGATGTCGATGCCGCGGCTGACTTCGCCCTGCGCATCGGTGAACACCTTGCCGTGTTCGGCGGTGATCAGGTGGGCCAACTCGTCCTTGTGCAGGTTCAACAGCTCGAGGAACTTGAACATCACGCGAGCACGGCGCAGGGGCGGCGTGTCGGCCCACTTCGGGAAGGCGGCTTGCGCGGCAGCGACGGCGGCGCCGACTTCGGCCACGCTGGCCAGGCCGACCTGGCCAGTCACCTTGCCGGTGGCCGGGTTGGTCACGTCCTGCGTGCGGCCGGAGGTGTTGGCGACGGCGGCGCCGTTGACGTAGTGGCCGATGGCGGCCTGGGTGCTGGACATGGACGGTCTTTCGCTGGAGGAATCGGAGGAATGGGAGAAGCTCCGGCAGGTCCGGAGCATGGGCGCAGTTTAGGCAGCCCGCACCGCTGCGCCAAGCCATGAAAGCTGAACTGATTGTTCGCCATGGTGAACAATGGATGGATGGAACACCAAAAGATCGAGGCGCTCTGGACCCATCTGCACTGGCTCACCGTGCTGAGCCAGCAGGGCAGCTACACCGCGGCGGCGCAGCGCCTGGGCGTGAGCAAGGCGGCGATGAGCCAGCGGGTGGCCGAACTGGAACGCGCGGCCGGCGTCGCGCTGGTGCAGCGCACCACGCGCAGCGTGCGGCTCACCGAGGCCGGCCAGCGGCTGGTGGAGGACATGCGCGGCCCCTTCGAGCAGATCGCGCACAGCTTCTCGGGCGTGCGCGACCTGGCCGGCGTGCCGCGCGGCCGGGTGCGGGTGACGGCGCCGGTCGCGCTGGCGCGCCAGCAGCTCGTGCCGCGGCTCGCGGACTTCCTGCGCGCCCATCCGGAGGTGCGTATCGAACTGGAACTGTCGGACCGCCTCAGCTCGCTCGCGACCGAAGGCTTCGACCTGGCGATCCGCCATACCGCGGCGCCGCCCGACACCCACGTGGCCTGGACGCTGTGCGACACGCGTTCCGTGCTGGTGGCGAGCCGGGCCTACCTCCGGCGGCGCGGCGTGCCCGATACGCCGCATGCATTGGGTGAACACGACTGCCTGCATTACCCGCGCGCGCAGGACACGCCGGCCTGGCATTTCCAGGCGCGTGCCGAGCCGGATGCGCCGCGTCTCACCGTGCCGGTGTCCGGTCCGCTTGCCGCCAACAACAGCGAGGCGCTGCGCGACGCGGCGATCGCCGGCCTGGGCATCGCGCTGCTGCCCGACTTCAGCGCGCAGTCCGCGCTGCAGGCCGGCAAGGTCGTCGAGGTGCTGCCCGACTGGCGGCCGGTCGGCGCGTTCGGCGAGCAGCTCTATGCGATCCGCCCCTACGCCACGCATGTGCCGCGCGCCGTGACCGCCTTCGTCGCGTGGCTGCGGGCCGAACTGGCGGGCGGCTTCGGCGTGTGAGGTGATTGATGAAGCGGCACGCCCGGCCTCGCCTGGCCC
>CAIQMJ010001021.1 GCA_903872875.1 uncultured Variovorax sp. | reverse complement strand
GCCTTGCGCGGCGCGGCCAGGCTCGGTTGCCGGGCGCAGGTGCATGTTCGACTGGCCTCCGACAGCCCGGCCGAAGCACGGCTCGATCCGGTGCTGAACGGCGCGCGCGTACTCGAGGCCGCGCTGTGCAGCCATGCCTGGCCTGACGCGGACATCTTCATCGACACGCTCAGCGATGTGGATCGCGGCTACTTTCCGCGCGTCGGCCTGGTCGATCGCCGCTTCAATCCCAATCCGGCAGGCCGCGCGCTGCGCAATCTCAATGGCGTGTTGTCGGAAGCCGGCACCGTCGACCTGTTGCAATGGCAGGCAACGGATCAGGCCTTGACCGGGTTCGTCATGACGGCTTCACGTGCTCTGGCCCTGGTGCTGCCGATCGGCGGGAATGACTGCATCGCCAGCCGGCATCTCGCCTGGCAGGACGGGCTTCGACCTGTACGTCGCCTGAATCTGGTCACTGCGCAGGAGGCCGTGCCAGGCCAGCCGGACTGGGACGCTTCGCTCACCGCGCCGACGCTGTACGAACTCGCGCCGGGCTGAGGCGCCGCGCGCTTCAGCCTTTTGGGCGAGCGTCGTCGATCGACAGCCGCAGCGCCTCCAGGAACACCTCGGCCGCGGCGCCGCGCGGCGCCGCGTCCTAGCGAACCACCGAATAGGTGTTCCAGCGCGCCGATGAATTCAGCAGCGGACTGGCGCAGAAGGCGGACGCTTCGAGCAGGCGAGTGGCCAGGCGTGGCAACACGGCCACTCCGAGGTCGTAACGCACGAGTTCGATGGCCGTGGAGAAGAGTTGCACCTCGTAGCCCACTTCAAGCTGCTCATGCAGGGCCAGTTGATCCTGCAGCAAGGAGTTCCACTGTCCGCCGTTGCGCCCAACGAGGATCAGCTTCGATTGCGCCAGATCGGCCCAGGCCAGGCCGCCCGCGCATTGGGCACGGACGGCCAGCGCATTGCCTCGTGCGCACACGACCGAGAGTTCATCGCTGAACAGCAGCGTCGAGCGCAGGTCGTCAGAGACGTGCAGGGGCGAGTCAATCGAGCCGATCGCGAGATCGGCCTCGCCCGACAGCAGCAAGTGGCCGAGCATGCCCACGGGCCGGTCGATCAATGCGACCTGCAGCCCGCTGTCGCCGCTGCGCATGCGCGCCAGCGCTGCCGGCATCAGGGTGGCCGCCGAGAGCGAGCCCGCAGCCACCCGCAGCACGGTGCGGCCGAGGTGCCTGGACTGGCGGATCTCTTGCAGCGCCCGCTCGACCTCCTGGGAGGCGCGGCTGCCCGCATGGTGCAGGTGCTCGCCAGCGTCAGTCAGCCGGATGCTGCGTCCGCGCTGGATCAAGGGCTGACCGACTTCGTCTTCCAGTTCGCGCATGAGGATGCTCACGGCGGATTGCGTGATGTGCAGCCGCTCGGCAGCCTTGGTGAAACTGCCCGTCTGGGCGATCAGGCCGAGGGCCCTGAGTTGGCGCAAGGTGGGCATGGCGGGCTTCGTTGGACTGCCGCACTTTACAACCCACCGGACGCCCGCCGTCGGGCGACGCACGCCCCGGCGGAACTAGCGAAGTTCGACCAGCACCGGCTGGTGGTCCGAGGCGCGGGTCTGTTCGTCGACTTCGACGCGCCGCACGTGCGCTGCCAGCGTGTCGCTGACGAACACGAAATCACAGGCGATTGGCGCCGGGCCGTACTGGCGGTCGAACAGGCGGAAGGTCGGCGCATGCGGCGCCTGGCCGTGCGCCAGCGGCCAGGCATCGTGCAGGCGCTGGTGGGCGGCCGGCGTGGAACTGGGTGCATCTTCGACCGGGAACGGGCGTTGCAGGACCAGGTATTCCGGCTCGGTGGGGCCTAGATTGAAGTCACCGCAGAGGATTGCATGCGGCGTGTGCGTCTTGCGCTGGAACGGCGATCGGCTGTCGTCGTCCAGCGGCGGCGCTGCTGCGCGCGCGCAGGCTTCCGCATGCAGTTCGCGCAGTGCCCAGGCCTGCGCCATGCGCTGCACGCGCGAGTAGTACTCGAGATGCGTCGTCATCAGCCGAACGGCGCCGAGCGACGGGTCCTGCACGGTCACGGCAGTGCACATGCGCGGCATGCTGCGTACGCCCGCGTCGGCCGGCCAGGGCAGCGCGTGATGCTGCACCTGCAACACGGGCAGCCGCGTGGCGATCAGGTTGCCGAAACGCTGGCGGCGTCCCTGGCTGTCGAACTCGTCGACCGCGGCGCCGAAGAACAACTGGAAGCCAGGCAGCAACGACTGCAGTTCAGCCGGCTGGTCGCCCGGTGTGCCGGGCATGTCCGCATAGCCCGAGGCAATCTCCTGCAGGCACAGCACGTCGAAGTCGCCCATGGCACGCGCGCCGTCGACGATGCGCTGCACGCTCACCTGGCCATCGAGGCCGCAGCACCACTGCGTGTTCCAGGTCACAACTAGCATGGATCAATGAGCTCGTTGATTTATCAACGGAACATTGTCTTGAAAAAATATGTCCACAGTTGCAGTGACGCGCGCCGATAGGAAAGTCGAACTGTCGCGCTTCACCAACCTGGTGGCCTTCCACAAGACGCTGGGCGACCGGCTGGGTCGAGAGCAGGGGGACGCCGGTGGCCACGGTGTCGACCGCCACGAAGCCCCGAACGCCGCGCTCCCGCGGCTTCGGCACGGCGGCGGAACACATCCGGGCTGACGCAGACCGCACACACCGTCACCCGCGACCATCGATCTCCTGGTGGCCATCGAGATAGTCGAGCAGGGCGCGTACCGCGGGCATCATCCCCTTGCGGCTGGTGAATGCGGCCTGCACATGGCCAGGCGGTGAGCTCCATGCGTCCGATGCGAGCTGCAGGCGCCCGGCGCGCAAGTCGTCGTGGCAGATCTTCCGCGGCAGCAGCGCCAGTCCGAGGCCCCTCACCGCGGCCTCCTTCAGCGCGAACATGTCGTCGGTGATGAAACGTGGCGCATGCCGGACTTCGACGACGCGCCGTCCGTCGCTCAGGTGCCAGACCGCCCGCTCGCCGGTCGGCGGCAGCGCGAGCGTGGCCATCGTGGCGATCTGCTCGGGTTCGAAGGGGCGGGTCATCCCCGCAAGATGGGACGGGCTGGCCACCAGCACGTCGGTCGATTCGCCGAGCTTGCGAACGATCTGATCCGAGTCCTCCAGCGGAGGCCTGCGCACGCGCAGCACGACGTCCATCCTCTCCTGTACCGGGTCGACGCGGCGGCTGGAGATGACGACCTGGAGCCGCACCTTGGGATGCAGCGCCATGAAGCCGGGAATCAGCGGCGTCAACCACACCTGCGCGAGTGTCATGGGGCAACTGATGCGAACCTCGCCCTTCGCCTCGGTCGAGCCTCGCATTGCACTTTCGTCGGCTGCGTCCGCCAGATCGATGAGTGCACGGCAATGCGCGAAGTAACCCTGGCCGGCGGTGGTCAGGGTGATGCGGCGCGATGAGCGCTGCAGCAGGCGGACGCCCAGCCGGCTCTCCAGCGCGCTGATTCGCCTGCTGAGTCTCGACTTCGGAATGCCGAGCTGCCGCCCGGCTTCGCTGAAGCCTCCGTGCTCCACCACTCTTGCGAAATAGACGAGGTCGTTGAGATCGTGCATGTCGAAACCCGATGGCGAATGATGAACCGATCGTCGTTCCTTCCGTGGAACGGTGCGTTCCGGCGAACCCCCTGGATCGATATCGCCGGCCCACCAATGATCGGCGTTCCCATATCCCTGAATGCACCATGAACGTCCTTCCTATCGATTCGAGCCTGCTCGGCGCCGTGCGCTTCCAGAACACCCTGGCCGCGGGACACGGCGTGGCCGATCTGGCGCGCATCAGCCGGATTCAGGCAGCAGCACTGGCTTCCGCGCGAACGGTGATCGCGCCGCTCTTCGCGGACGCCGGGGTGGAGGCCGCATGAAGCTCGCCTCCTTCACCTCGGGCGGACGCGAGGGATTCGGTCCGGTCCGCGGCGATGAAGTGCTCGACGTCAGCGGGCTCGACGGTGGTCCGCGCGACCTGCGGTCCATGCTCGCGCTGGAAAGCGACGGATGGGCCTGGCTGGCGCGCGCAGCCCCGAAGGCCCAAGCGCTGCCGCTTGGCTGCGTGCACTTGCTGGCACCGGTTCCTGCACCCAGGAAGTTCCTGGGCCTGGGCGGCAACTACCCATCCCACCTGGCAGAGGCACGCAGGGTCAATCTGGTCAGGACGCCGGGTCAGGCCTGGTTCAACAAGCAGGTCTCCTGCGTCGCAGGGCCGCATGACCCGGTGCATCTGCCCGCCATCTCCGGCGAGTTCGACTACGAAGGCGAACTGGGCGTAGTGATCGGCCGCCGCTGCAGGCATGTCCGACGCGAGGATGCGATGAACATGGTGGCCGGCTACGTCGTCGTCAACGACCTGAGCGTGCGCGACTGGCAGATGCGCTCGCCGACACACACGCTGGGCAAGTCGTTCGACACGCACGGGCCGTTCGGTCCCTGGATGGTGACGCGCGACGAGTTGCCCGATCCGCATCGGCTGCGGCTGCGCACCTGGGTCAACGGCGAGCTCCGGCAAGACGGCAACACGGCCGAGATGACCTACCGCATCGAAGACATGCTGGTGGAGTTGACCACCGCCTTCACGCTGGAGCCCGGCGACGTGCTGGCCACCGGCAGCCCGGCCGGGGTGGGCGGTTTGATGGACCCGCCTTCCTACCTGCGCCTGGGCGATGTGGTGCGCGTCGAGATCGAAGGCATCGGCGCCATCGAGAACCGCGTGATCGCAGAGCCGCTTCCCTGATCACGCCCCGCAATCGACTTCCAGAAAAAAGAGAGACGAGACCATCATGACCCCGCGGACCTTGCCGGACGCCAGCGCCGAGCCCATTCGCCCCTCCAAACTTGCACATGTCGTGCTGCGCGTGACGGACCTGCCGCGCTCGCGCGCCTGGTACCTCGAGGTGTTGCAGGCCTGGCCTGCCTTCGAGAACGAGATGCTGTGCTTCATGACCTATGACGACGAGCATCACCGCATCGGGCTGCTTGCACGGCCGCAACTCGGTGCCGCCAGCGACGCGCTGGCCGGCCTGGAGCACATCGCGTTCACGTTCACCACGATCGAACGGCTGCTCGCGACGTTCCGCCGGCTCAAGACGGCAGGCATCGCGCCCTACTGGACCATCAACCACGGGCCGACCGTCTCGCTCTACTACAAGGATCCGGACGGCAATCGCGTCGAATTGCAGTACGACGTGTTCGACCGCGCAGAGGACCTCGACGCGTTCTTCGGCGGCGGTGCCTACGTGGAGAACTTCATGGGCATCCGCTTCGATCCCGAAGACCTGATCCGCCGCTACGAGGCGGGCGAGCCCTTGGTCTCGCTCACGGCGCGGCCGCGGTTGCAGCCCGGCCAATCGCCCTGGGACATGCTGGTGACCTGAAGGCCGGAGGCAACCGGTGCGCGAACGGCGCGCGAGCACGCTATCTAAACTGGCCGCTTTTCGAAGGATGTGAATGAAGGAAACGGCCATGTGTTCGAACTACAACGCAGTCGCCGCCCGGGGGGCATGTGTCGCATGGGCTGTCACGTTCGCGGCTGTCCTGGCTGCCTGCTCGACGAGTCCTGCGAAGGCGCCGCCGATCGACGCGGCCGAGGTCGGCGAGATCTGGCCCGGATATGGCGTGCTCAAGGGATATCTGGCACCTGCGGAGCTGCCCGACAGCCTTGCGCTGCTGCCTGCTCCACCGGCCGAGGGAAGCGCCGCGTTCGCCGACGACCGCGCCAGCTTCGTCGAACTGACGGCGTTGCAGCCGACCGAACGCGGCCGATTGGCCAGGCAGGATGCGGCGCATGCGTATCCTGGATCACTCCGTGCGTTTTCCTGCTCCCTGGGCGTGGAGATTTCCGCGACGCAGATGCCCAGCCTCGCGATGCTGATGCGTCGAACACAAGGTGATGCGAGCCTTGCGCCTTATGCCGCAAAGGATCGCTACAACCGGACTCGGCCATTCGTCACCATGCAGGCGACAAGCTGTGTTCCGGGCGACGAGGCTTCCCTGGCAACCGATGGCTCCTATCCCTCGGGTCATTCGTCCGTCGGTTGGGCATGGGCACTGGTGCTGGCCGAGGTCGCGCCGGAGCGCAGCGATGCGATCCTCCAGCGCGGTCGCGCCTATTCGCAGAGCCGCGCGATCTGCGGCGTGCATTGGAAGAGCGACATCGAGGCCGGCCGCCTCGTGGGCGCAGCGACCGTGGCAAGACTGCATGCCAGTCCGGCTTTCGTCGCGCAGTTGGAAGCCGCCCGCAAGGAGGTGGTCGTGGCGCGCGCCAAGGGCGTGCGACCGACGGCCGATTGCGCGTCGGAGGCTGCTGCGTTGACGTCCAGCATGAGCCTTTCGCCATGAGAGACCGCACGCGTCATGCCGCGACCAGGAAGGCCCGTCGGACCGAAGCCTCGGTGTTCACGAAGCTCCGTTGACGGCGGCCAGCCAGCCAGGGCGCTGCAGATCTTGCTGCTCAGGCCTTGCCGACCCGGTAGTAAGTGGGCGGCGGCGTGCCATTGACCGCGAAGGCGCCGACCTGGCGTTCACGGTAGACGCGCGGGTTGTGCGAGGAGATGGTGCGCGCGTTGCGCCAGTAGCGATCGAGCCCTGTGGTCCGCAGCGTGGCGGAAGCGCCCAGCGCGTCGAAGAGTTCGGTGCTCGCGTCGAGCACCAGCCGTGTGACGACGCTCACGGCCTGGTCGACTTCGACGTGCGCTTCCAGCGTGGCGCGCTCGCGCTCTTCCTGGCTCGCGTCGTCGCGCGTATTGGCTTCCAGGCTGCGCTGCAGCGAGGCGGCGGTCAACTGCGAGATCGCTCCGGCGCCGAAGGCAGCGGCCCGCACACGGCCCACCACCTGCAGGATCTGCGGATCCTCCGAGACGCGCGCCGCATTGCCGTGGCTGTAGGAGCGGTCTCGCAGGCGCACGCGCTCGGCCACATCGTTGGCGAGCGCGCGGCCGATGCCGGCCAATGAGGCCAGGTGCACCAGTTGGAAGAAGGGTGTGGCGTAAGGGAAGCGCGCATTCACCGGGTTGAGCCATTCGGGCTCGACCGCCACGTCGATGAAGCGGGCGGTGCCGCTGGCCGTCAGCGCCTGGCCGAAGCCGTTCCAGTCGTCGACCACTTCGACGCCCCGTGCCGAACGGGGCACCTGGAGGTAGACCACCTCGCCATCGTCGTCGTCGCCGACCACGTTGATCCAGTCGGCGAAGAGCGAGCCGGTGGTGTAAGATCGG
>CAIQMJ010001020.1 GCA_903872875.1 uncultured Variovorax sp. | reverse complement strand
GATAACCAGAGAGAAGAGCATTGCATTAATCTAGTCTAGAAGTAACGAAAGCATGGATACATTTTTCTGCATCAGTTTCACAGTGAGATGTGCTAACAATGCTCTTTGTTTCTTGGGTCCTAAAACGAGCATTTCTGTTTTCCTTGAGTTTAAGAGCAAGAAATTCTCTGTCATCCACTTCCTAATATCTGAAACGCATGCTTCCAAAATAGCTAATTTAGGGGCTTCTCCATGCTTCATTGAAATATATAACTGTGTGTCATCAGCATAACAGTGAAAGTTAATATTGTGATTTCGGATTACATCGCCCAGAGGGAGCATGTATAGTGAGAAAAGTAATGGGCCCAGAACCGAGCCTTGAGGAACTCCAAAGCATACCTTTGACTTGTCAGAGGATATGCCATCCACACTAACGAACTGATATCTTTCAGATAAATAAGATTTAAACCAGGCTAGAACATGTCCACGTAGCCCAATATTGGTTTCCAGTCTCTCTAAGAGAAGGGAGTGATCAATAGTGTCAAAAGCAGCACTAAGATCAAGAAGCAACAGGACGGATGCGGAACCTTTGTCTGAGGCCATTAGAAGGTCATTTGTTACCTTCACGAGTGCAGTCTCAGTACTATGATGGGATCTAAAACCGGACTGGAATATTTCATAAATGTTTTTTGTCTTTAGGAAGGCATTCAGTTGTTGGGAAACACATTTTTCTAAGATTTTTGAGAGGAACGGGAGGTTCGATATTGGCCTATAATTGTTTAATATGTCGGGATCTAGATTAGATTTTTTTAGAAGAGGCTTAATTTCCGCAATTTTTAGTGAGTTTGGTACGCATCCGGAGGAAAGGGAGCAATTTATTATGTTCAGCATTGGCTGACCTAGCACAGGAAATAACTCCTTAAGTAATTTTGTAGGAATCGGGTCTAGCTGAGAGTTTGTGGGTTTAGAACTCATTACAAATTTTGTAAATGTGTCGAGCGATACAGTATCAAAAAACTCAAGTGTCCCCATTGACACCTGATCAGGGAGGTTCCGGAAATTTTTTGGACAACTGAGATTTTTAGGACCATAACTATTTAAGGATTCAGTTATTTGTTTTCTAATGGTGACGATCTTTTCATCAAAGTAGTTCATGTATTCATTACAACTAAAGTGAAGACCCACTTCACATGCTAAGCTTTGCTTTTTTGTTAACTTTGCAACTGTATCAAAGAGAAATTTTGGATTGTTTTTGTTCGCCTCAATCAGGTTGGAGAAATAAGCTGATCGAGCAGACGTGAGTGATTTTCGGTATTGTACTGTACTGTCTATCCAGGCTAGTCTAAATACTTCCAACTTGGTGGAGCGCCACTTTCGCTCCAATTTTCTGGAGGCTTGCTTAAGTGCTCTAGTATTGTCGGTGTACCAAGGAGCAAGTTTCTTGTTGCGTATTTCTTTAGTTTTTAGTGGTGCAACTATGTCTAATGTATTTCGCAGTATTGAGTTTAGATCCTCGATTTGATCGTTTACAGATTTATTTACTCTGTCATTTAAGAGCGAACTAGTAAGAATATCAAGGAATTTATTTGTAATCCGAGAATTTATAGTACGGCTTTTGAAACTCATTGTTTGGGGGGCAAGTGAATTCCTTGTTTTAACGGTAAATGTAATAAGACAGTGATCCGATAATCCAGGATTTTGGGGGTAAATTATTAGATCTACAATATCTATTTCTCGTGACAGGAATAAATCTAAGGTATGCTTGTGGCAATGTGTTGGACCT
>CAIQMJ010001019.1 GCA_903872875.1 uncultured Variovorax sp. | reverse complement strand
GAGATCGAAGCGTTCGAGATCGGCCGCACTGCCAATCGGCGGCTCACATGAATCGAGAAAGCGCGAGGAGGCACACAGGCACCAGCCGACATCGCATATGCGCCGGGCCACGTGATCGTCGGGGGGTTGGGAGGTCACTTTGAGCGCGACGTCGACTTCCGCGGAAATGAGATCCCCGATGCTGTCGTTGATCGCCACGCGCAGGGATATTTGCGGATATTGGCGTGCGAACTCGAGCATGACGGGCGTCAGATAGAGATGGGCGAGTCCCGTCGGCAAGCGGATTCGCACATCGCCGCGCACCGTTTTCCCCAGGCTGTCGATCGAAGTGGTGGCACTTTGCAGTTCGTCGAGCATCCGCAACGCATGCGCGTAGAGAAGGTGGCCTGCCTCCGTCAGTTCCGCGTGACGCGTGGTTCGACGCAGCAGCTGAGCGCCGATAGCCTTGTCCAGGATCTTGAGACGGCGCGAAGCATTCGAGCGCGTCATGCCGCTGGTCGCCGCGGCTGCGGTCAGCGAGGGCGACTCGACCATGGTGACGAAGAGGCGCACCAGGTTCAGGTCGATCGAATTGTCAATCATCAGTCAACACGCTTGGCACAGATTCGGAGATTGTCGCCTAAAGGAAGCACAAATAGAATTTTGACATCCGGTGACCGCTGACCAGCGGCACGCACCGGGAAGAGAAGCGACAAGGAGACACCGTCATGACCAGTTTTCGTTTTCTGCGGGCACGCGCGACCGGCGCACTGCTCGCGGCCTGCCTTTGCCTCATGGGCACCACCGCCGCGGTGCACGCCGAGGAATATCCCCGCCAGCCGATCCGCCTGGTGCTGCCGTTCCCGCCGGGAGGTCCCACGGACATCCTCACGCGTGTCGTGTCCGTCAAGATGGGCATTGCCCTCGGCCAGAACTTCATCATCGACAACCGGGCAGGCGCCAGCGGGATGATCGGCGCCGAGGTCGTGGCCAAGGCCGCGCCGGATGGTTACACGATCCTTTCCAACGCATCGCTGCACATCATCACGCCTATCGTCCAGCCGAAGATGCGCTACGACGCGATCAAGGACTTTGCCCCGATCACGCAGCTCGCCGATGTGCCGCTGGTGCTGGTGGTGAACCCTGCATCCCCGATCAAGACGGTGGCCGATCTCATCGCACTGGCGAAGAGCCAGCGGGAGCCTCTGAATTTCGGTTCGCCGGGCAATGCGTCGTCGCAGCATCTCGCGGGCGAGTCGTTCAAGCTCACGGCCAAGGTCGCCATGCAGCACGTGCCCTACAAGGGCAGTGCGCCTGCCTTGACGGATCTGATGGGCGGACAGATCCAGCTGATGTTCGACTCGATGCCGTCCGCGATGCCCTTCATCAAGTCCGGGAAGCTTCGAGCCGTGGCGGTGACGACCGCCAAGCGGTCGTCGGCTTTGCCCGACGTGCCGACGATCGCAGAGTCGGGATTGCCCGGCTTCAATATCAGCACGTGGTACGGACTGTGGGCACCGCGAGGAACGCCCCCCGCGATCGTGAATCAACTTGCGACGCAGGCGGCGCTCGCACTCAAGCAGCCCGACGTGCACAAGCAATACATCGACATGGGTGCGGAGCCCGTGGGATCGACGCCTGCGGAATTCGCAAAGTACATCGCGATCGAGCGAGCCAAGTGGGAAGACGTGGTCCGCAAGGCTGACGTGAAGGCCGGGGAGTGACGACGTCCCCGCATCGGGCGATGAATGTCGCCGACGAATTTCGCGAGGGCGGTTCCGTCAGCGCGTCATGCAGGTTTGCAAGCAGCCTGGTGACGCGGTCGGAAGTCTGTTCGCTGTCGGCCGTGCGGCGCGTGGTCGCCATGCTGGATGGCGAACCCGAGCGGGTGCAGGCCGGCATGCCATTGCCGCGGGGATGGCAATTCATTCTCCTGGGCGCAGACACGCCAAGGAAGGCCTTGCGCAGCGATGGCTTCCCGGGCCTGGGTGTGCCGCTTCCCGATCTGGGCCTGCCGCGCCTCTTGCTGATGGGGCGTACCGTCGGCTACCTGGGAGACATCCCCGTCGGATCGGCGCTTGAGCGCACGAGCCTGATTCTCGACATCGTCGAGAAAGAGGGGGCGCCCGGACGCATGGCCGTCGTGACGGTGGGTCACAAGCTCGTCCTTGCCGGTGAACCCTTGCTCCTGGAGACGCAGACGTATGCGCTTCTCGGCGCGGAGCATGCTGGCTCCGCGAAGAGCCCGATGACGGAAAACGTGCGGACGCATGCAAGCGTGACCCAAACGGTGGTACCGGACGAGACCCTGCTCTTCCAATACTCTGCGCTCGGTTTCAACTCGCACAAGATTCACCTGGACAGGCGCTATGCCCAGGAGGTCGAGGGACTTCCCGGCCTTGTCGTGAACGGCGGATTGGTTACGCTGCTGATGACCGAGTTCGTCTCGGAGGCCCTGGAGCTCACGCCGATGCAACTGAAGACTCGGCATCTGGCGCCGCTCTTCTGCGATCGTCCAGTCACGCTCTCGGCCGAGAAGAATGCGCAGGTGTGGGACGTGCGCGCCTTCGATGATGCGGGGCGACTGTGCGCCACCATGGAAGTGAAGACGCAATGACGTTCGAATCGCTCAAGGGAATCAGGATCCTGGATCTCACCAGTGTCGTCGTAGGCCCGGTCTGCACCTGGCGGCTTGGTCAGTATGGTGCCGAGGTGATCAAGGTGGAAAGCCCTGGCGGTGACCTGATGCGCGGGTTGGGCGGCGCGTCACCTACGGGCCAGCACTCGGGCACCTATCTCCACCTCAACCGTGGCAAGCGCAACGTCTGTCTCGATCTCAAGGCACCCGACGCCCGCGAAGCGCTGGACCGGCTCCTGGAGACTGCGGACGTGGTGGTGGCGAACATGCGGCCGGACGCGCTCGCTCGCCTGGGAATCGACGCCGAATCGGTCCGGGCGCGCTACCCGGAGAAGATCTACTGCCTGATCACCGGCTACGGGACCGATGGCCCCTACGCAGGCCTGCCGACCTATGACAGCGTGATCCAGGGAGCCACCGGCATGGCGGGACTCGCCATGCGCCGCGATGGCGCACCAGCCTACGTGCCGATGCTCATCTGTGATCATGTGGCCGGTGAGATCGCCGCGGGAGCCATCCTCGCTGCGCTGGTCGAACGCGGGACGACCGGCAAGGGCTGCAGCATCGAGGTGCCCATGTTCGAGACCATGGCTGCGTTTGTCCTGCAAGAGCACCTCGCGCAGCAGAGCTTCGATCCGCCGGTCGGGCCTGCGGGCGACCTGCGCCTGCTGAGCCCTCACAACAAGCCGGTCGCGACCGCCGACGGCTGGATCTCGTTCACGGTCAATACGGACTCCCAGGTCAAGGCGTTCCTGCAGGTGACGGAACGGCGCGACCTGCTCGAGGATCCGCGTTTCTCCAGTGTCGGCGCGCGGGCTCGCCATGTCGCGGAATGGTTTGAAATTCGCGGCGCTCCCTTGACGCACAAGACAACCGATCAGTGGCTCGCGCTTCTGCGGGCGGCAGACATCGCTGCGCAGCCCTGCCATACCCTCGAGTCGCTGCCCAACGATCCGCATCTGCAGGCGGTCGGTTTGATACAGGAGGAGGAACACCCGACGGAAGGCAGGACAAAGGTCGTGCGTGCCTCCATCCGATTCGATGACCAGTACCTTCCCCTCAGAGGCGCTTCGCAGCCTCGCGGGTGGGAGACGTCGACCGTGCTCGGCGAACTCGGCTTTTCCAAGGAACACGTCCGGCACATGCTCGACGCCGGTTCGGCCCAGGACTCGGTGCGCGGCGACTAGATCTCTTCATTGAACGGCGGCCCCGATCTGGCCGCTCACCTGCAGCGATGCAGGCATTCGGGCCTCTGACGCCGGATCCGCCACTGATGTCTCCTGCGCCGCAGGTCAAGAGCGGCCTGCGACCGGTGCATCGACCGTCTTCAGAACTCCTTGAGTACCGCCGAGCCGCGCTGATGCCAGGTCGGGTAGGGGGGATCGGTATCGCTTGCGGTGTCGAGCCTTGACACCTGCTCCGGCGTCAAGCTCCAGCCGGTCGCACCGATGTTCTCGATGAGTTGCTCTTCGTTTCGCGCGCCGATGATGACGTTCGTCACCGTCGGCCGACCGAGCAGCCAGTTCAATGCAACCTGGGGGATCGTCTTGCCGCATTCGTTCGAAACCTCAACGAGTACGTCGATGATCCTGAACAAATGCTCGTCGTCGTACTTCGGACCTGTGCCGGCGATGTCGAAAGCGCGGGTTCCCGGCCGAGGCTTCTGGTCTCTGCGGATCTTGCCTGTCAGTTTGCCCCATCCGAGAGGCGACCAGATCATTGCGCCAACCCCTTCGGTCTGCCCGAGAGGCATCAGCTCCCACTCGTAGTCCCGGTGCAGCAGCGAGTAATACGCCTGATGCGAGATGTGCCGGGGATAGCCATGACGATCGGAGACAGAGAGCGATTTCATGAGGTGCCAACCAGAGAAGTTGGAGCAGCCCGCATATCGCACCTTTCCCGACCGAACGAGCTGGTCGAGCGTGGACATCGTTTCTTCGAGTGGCGTGTTGAAGTCCTGGCCATGGAGCTGGAAGAGATCGATGTAATCCGTCCCGAGACGCTGCAGCGCCTTGTCGACCGCATCCAGCAAGTGTTGCCGCGACGAGCCGTAGTCATTCGGTCCGTCGCCGGTCTTGAAGGTCGCCTTCGTCGAAATCAGTACACGACCGCGCTTGCCCTTGATGGCTGCACCCAGAATCGTCTCGGCCTTGCCGTCCGAATACACGTCTGCGCTGTCGAACAAAGACACGCCATGATCAAGGCAGACATCGATCAGCCGTTCGGCCCCTTTGCTGTCCGTGGTTCCCCACGCGCGAAAGAAATCGTTGCTTCCGCCGAAGGTGGCGGTCCCGAAACTCAGGGCGGGCACACGCAGG
>CAIQMJ010001018.1 GCA_903872875.1 uncultured Variovorax sp. | reverse complement strand
GCCTGGCCCGGGTAGGTGGTACGGATGATCACCTGCACGTCGGAGAGGTCCGGCAGCGCGTCGAGCGGCGTACGCAGGACGGAATACACACCCCAGGCGCTGAGCATCGCTGTGGCCAGCAATACGAGGAAGCGGTTGGCGATGGACCACCGGATGAGCTTGGCGATCATGGCTTGCTTCCCGGGGTTGCGGGCGACACAGGCGTAGCTGCTGAAGGGGCTTTGGAGTCGGCAGAGATGCCAGCCGCGGGAGCCCCTGCCGTGGGCGTCACCCGCGTGAGCTGCGGCAGGTCGTCCGTGTCGATGAAGAACTCGAAGCTCGCGCGGTCATCGGGCTTCAGGGTGCCCGGCGCGCCGCCGGGCGGCAGCTTGAACTCCATGGTCATGGCGCCCCACTTCATCGTCGGAATCGGGCCGTGCGAGAAGGTCATCGCGTCCTTGGTGATGCTTTCCACCTTGCCTTCGCCCACATGCCGCGGGGCCCCAACAGCCGGGGCAGAGGGAGTGGATGCGGCAGGCGTGGTCGCAGCGGGCGCGGTGTTCAGGCGTGCCTCAACCCCCTTGAGACTGGCTTCCGAGTCGACCAGGAACTGCGAGGACACCACGACGCGCTGACCGGCCTGCAATCCGCGCTTGATCTCGGTCTGGCCGCCGGTTTCCAGGCCGATCTCGACGTCGACCGGCCGGAACCGGCCGTTGTCCTCCGCCAGCATGACAACCGCGCGCTTGCCCGTCTGGATGACGGCTTCGGTCGGGATCAACAGCGCCTTGCCGGCACGCGTGTCCGAGAACTGCATCGACACGAACATGCCGGGCACCAGCCTGCCGGTCGGATTGGCCAGCTCCAGGCGGGCCTTCAGGGTGCGCGTCGCCGGATTCACATCGGGAAGAATGGCCTGCACCTTGCCGTCGAAGGTCTCGCCGGGTGCGGCAGGCGTTCTGGCCTGCACCCGGGCGCCCAAACGCACCAGCGCCGATTGGCTCTCGGGCACTTCGGCATTGGCCCAGACAGTGGCCAGGCCGTTGATGCGAAACAGCGTGGTGCCGGCGCTCACCGTCATGCCTTCGCGTGCGGCCAACTCCGTGACGACACCGCCGATGGGCGCGACCAGCGTGATGCGCGGCTGCGTGCGGCCGCTGCGGGCGACGAGGTCGATCTGCCCCTCGTTCATGCCGACCTGGCGCATGCGTTGGCGCGCGCCATCGACCAGCGAGGCCAGATCGGTGCCGCGCATGCGCTGCACCGACAGGAACTCCTCCTGTGCCGCGATCCATTCCGGGACATAGAGCTCGGCCAGTGGCTGGCCTTTTTTTACCGGATCGAGCGTGGCACGCACGTTCAGACGTTCGACATACCCGGTCGCCCGGGCCTGCACGATGACTTGGTCGCGCTCGTTGAAGGCGATGCTGCCGACGGTGGTCACTTGCGGCGATACGGTGCCTTCGGACACCACAGCGGTTCGCACGCCCAGGTTCTGCTGCACGCGCGCGCTCACCGTCACGCTGTTCTGGTCGCCGTCACCACCTGCGTAGACAGGCGACATCATCATGTCCATGAAAGGCGACTTGGCCGGCTTGTCGAACCTGTTTCCCGGCACCATGGGGTCGTGGTAGTAGAGGATCTTCTTGCCGTTGGCGGGGTCGGTGTCGCCGGCCTTCAGGCCTGCCGCGATGTGGCGCCGTGTTGCGTCTTCGCCGGTTTCGTTGGGAGAGGCCGCAGGAGCAGCCGGTGCGCTCAGTGACGGTGTGGCCATCGCCGACGTGCCCCCGGAGGGGGCAGACGATGGGCCCAGGCTCCTGCCGCGCTGCACCCCGAAGGTGTAGGCGCCGAAAGCTGCGGCGGCGAGGACTGCTGCCGCGATCAATCCAAGGAAGAGAGGTCTTGTTTTCATTTCTGTGATTCCTTGGTCTCGGCCATGGCCGCAGACGGGCTGGTATCGAGCACCGGATGGGTGGCGGGGATCAGGAACTCGAGCTGGGCCCAGAGTGCGGCGGTCTCCATCTCGAGGCGAAGGCGTTCCAGGCGTGTGTCGACTTCCATGCGTCGGGCCTCGAGCGCGGCGCTCAGGGTGCCGGCACCGCCGCGGTAGGCAGCCAGGACCGCCTGCGTGCGTTCGGCGGCGAGCGGGATGAGCGAGCTGTCGTACAGGGCGAGGCGCGTGCGGTTGCTCTGCCACTGCTGCGACCATGAGAGCGCCTCGGCGGCAATCTCTCGTGTCGCTTCCTCACGCTGGGCCTGCAACTGCTCGACCGCTGCCAGCTTGGCCGCGAGCTCCCGATCCTGGCGATTCTTCGGGTCCAACTGCAGCGGGATCGACAGGTTCAGCGACACCATGTTCGAGTAGGCGGGCCCCCGCTGGCTGTACATCAGCTCGACGCTCCAGTCGGAGCGCTTGTTGCTTTGCGCGACGTCGGCTTCGGCGCGCGCCACGCCCTCCTGCCGTGCCATCAGCGCGATCTGCGGGTGCTCACCGATCTGGGCCTCCAGATTGCGGGCGTCCAGGCGCATGGAGCCAAGATCCGGGAGCACCATGGAGGGCTGGGGGGTGCCAGGCCCGACCCAACGCGCCAGACGTGTCTGGGCCGTGGCGATCTGGCGCTCCTGCGCAAGGATGCGATCGTCCAGTTGCGCCAGCGCGGAGCGCGCCGTGAACACATCGGCCTGTGTGCCTCGGCCGCCGCGGTAGGCGGCGTCGGCGCCCTCGATCTGCAGGTTCAGCTCGGCGCGTTGGGTTTGCAGCAGTTCCCGCATCCGCCCCTGGAAATAGCGATCAAGCCAGGCGGTCGCGGTGTCGCGCCGCAGGTTGGTCAAGGCCACGGCGCGGCCCGCTTCGGCGACCTCGGCTTCCCGGTCATAGCGCGCCGAACGGGCCTGGCGCTTGTCGGAGCGAGTGAATTCCTGCATCACGCCGATCGAGCGCATGGTCATGAAGTCGCGCGTGAGGCTGAAGCGGTCGCTTCCGTTGACAGGCAGATTGCTGATGCCGGCCTTGAGCACGGGATCGGGCAGTTGCCCGGCGGCCACGGCCATGGCGCGTGCGGCGCCGGCGGCCGCATCCTGCGCGACGAGTTGCCGCGAGCGCTCCTCGGCGCGCCGCAGCGCCGCGTCGAGGGTCAGCGTCTGCTGTGCATGGGCGCTCAGGCCGAGGGTGCTTGCGCACAGCGCCAATGCGACAGCCCAATGACGAACGGGGCGGCGCGCGGATCGCACGATCGGCGCAGCCGGAAAAGGAATGGGAAACATGGAATCTCCTGACGAACCTGCGGATAGGTTGTCGGGCCGCGCCGGACGCCGAGCAGAGTTCGACGAAAGCGGCAAGGCTCGACCGACGCGCCATACCGGCCCACATTGGGCCGACAGCGCAAGTCGGTCAGGCGATCAAGTTCGGTAGACGCAGTGCAGGATGGCGTGCGGCGGCGATGCCGCAACCAGTGCACTCAAAGAAGCCGCCGCAGGGCGCGGTGGGGATGCCGTCTCAGGCACCCAGGGGGTCATGGGGTAGATCGCAGTCAGCAACACCACGGGGACCGTCAGTGTGGAAGCATGGTCGCTTTGCTGGCCGTACTTGCAGTGCTCGGCACACAGGTTGCCGGAAGCCCTGTCCGTTGCGCCGACCATGTCAGCACAGGGCGATCCTTGCATGGCCGAGTCACGGGCGTCGTCTGTTGCAGCGACAGCGTCTTGCGCCATCGACATCTCGGTGGTCGAACCACCCGCCAGACCCGCGGAGAGCGCGGGGCAGGCGTATGCGGCAATCGCCAACTGCGAGAACAGCAGGAGGCCGATCAGTCCGCGGGCCACCATCCGCACGAGTCCGCGTGTCATCGCTGCACCTCCGGCAACGCCGGCACGACCACAGGCCCAACGCATGAAGCGCTGGCGAGCCGTGTGAGGAGGGTTGCAGCGATGGCCATGGAAAGACGCGTGGAACGCAACTGTATTGTGGGGTCAGCGCTTTGGAAGTGGTTCCGCGAATTCTAGGCGTTGTGGCCCAGGCATGGGCGCAAGCCGCTGATTACTGCGGCTTGCGGCGGACCATGCTGTCATTGTCGACCCTCAAAGATTGGGGCCACCCGTTGTGCATCGAAGCCCCAGCCACTCAGCGACGTACGGATCCGGGCGTGCCCGGCAACGCCTCCTGCTGCGTCAGGCGTTGGTCCGACGCGCCCAACGCGGGATCGTTGCGCAGGCGCGCATACGCGGCGGCCGCTTGCCGATAGGCCGGACGGGACCTGTCCGCGCCCGCTTCGCCGTTGGTGGCTGCAGCCAGACCCGAACGCATCCAG
>CAIQMJ010001017.1 GCA_903872875.1 uncultured Variovorax sp. | reverse complement strand
GACTTCGCTTCCGTCCCAACGACCACGTGCTTGCCTTTCTCGAGGCGCTGTGAGCAGACAGACTATGCCGAATGGAACTGGAGCGAAGTACCGTCCAGGGCTTCGTAAATCCGCTGATCCGGGCGTCATTCCGAAACCGCTCGGCATAGTTCGGCGGTCGGCATAAACGGCCCTATGCCGCACGCGGCATAGTGCCGACTCGATCAGCGAGTACAGATTGGCACTGGCGTTCGCGCCACCCACCGTGTCGGCGAACAGCCAGCTGCGTCTTCCGACGACGAAGGGCTGGACCGCGTTCTCCACCGGGTTGGAGTCCAGTGGCCAGGCGCCGCGCACGAGCTTGGGCCACTGCCCATGCAGGTAATGCAGAGCTTCGCCCAGCAGGCTCGACGGCGCAACGCTGTGCAGGTGTGTGAGCAGCAGTCGCTCGATGTCTCGCACGACCGCGGCGCTGTAGCGCGAGCGCAGCCGAAGCCGACGCGCGGGCGTCCAGTCCTTGGCCAGCGCCTCGGCGCGGTACAGTTTGCCGATCAGCCGCACGAACCGGGTCGCGATCTGGTCCGGTGAGCGACCGGTGGCCGAAGGCCATGGAGTGATAGGCCACCCAATGAAGCTTGGACTACTCCAGTCCACCATTTTCGGCCGAAGCGTAGGAGGTGCAATTTTCGAGAGTAACCCATTGACCTTGTAGTCACCTGATTGCACCACACCGCTATGCGAGAACAGACCAGGATGGATCGGATTGCCAAGTGCAACGCCGCCAGCGAGATCTGCCAGCGTTGGCAGCGCGGATCTGTATCTCAGGACGTTCCTCGCCTTCTCTGCGGCCCGCGCATAGACGGTGCCCGAGGTTCACCAAGGCGAGAGTAATTATTCACATGCGCGCTACGCATGCACTGATTCATCTTCAGCTGCGGCCACCGCAACGATTGAAGAAGCGATTGTGTCAAAAACGCCTTCGAGTTCGTTGGCGGTCGTGATCAGTGGAGCGACAACATGCACTACGGCGCCGATCGGCCTGGCAATTACACCTCGAGTATAGATCTCGGCTCCTACCTTCCTACAGAACGCAATGCCGTCGCTCTTCGATGTTCCCCGAAATTCGATCCCCCCCATGACACCCGTGCTTCGCGTATTGCCCACCGATGCATATCCCTCCAGTTCGGCGAGGCGTTTCCTCATGATCGGCGCAAGGACCGAATTGACGTGCTCTACCAGGCCGCGCTCCTCGATGACCTTAATGTTAGCTAATGCGGTTGCCGAGCCCACAGGATGCCCGCAGTTCGTAAATCCATGCTCGAAGTCTTCATCGGCCGCATTCATCAGATCGAGCACCTTTTTTCCGAGCCCAATTGCGGACATCGGGAAGTACGTTGAGGTCAGCCCCTTGGCCATGACCAGCAGGTCAGGCTTGAAGTCGAAGTGCTGGTAGGCAAACATGGAACCGGTCTTTCCAAAGCCGGTCACGACCTCGTCGGCGATCAAAAGGATGCCGTACTTCTCGCAGACGGCCTTGAGGCCTTGCAGATAGCCGTCCGGCGGCATCAACATGCCGCCCGTAGCCTGGATCGGCTCGACATAGAGTGCGGCAATGCGATGCGCCCCGACCGACAAGATCGTATCCTCGAACGCCTGCACGGACTGCGCCGAAGCGGACTCTGGCGAGCATCCATCGCGGTACGGGTAGGCGGTCTTGAAATGCCGGACCCACTCCTTCATCGGCAAGCCGAACTGGGTGTGGTAGTGATCTATCCCGGTGAGGCTGGTCGTGAACACGGCATTGCCGTGATAGGAATGCTCGCGGGACAGGAAGACGCGACGCTCGGGCTCGCCCTTGAGCCGCCAATACCGCAAGACGATCTTGGCCGCTGATTCGTTCGCGTCGGAGCCGGTCGAGGCAAAGAAAAACTGAGGAAAGTCCCTGTTGGTCAACTCGGCCAACTTGCGAGCCAGCGATACGGCATACCGGTTCGACTGGCCGCTGAACCCGTGCGCGTAGCTCATCGCAAGCATCGCTTCATGCGCGGCGTCGCAGATCTCCTTGTTCCCGTACCCGACGTTCACGCAGCCCAGGCCGGAAAGCATATCCAGATACTCGCGCCCGTCGATGGTCATTCGGATCCCCTGTGCGTGCTCGACGACCGCCACGCCATCGCGCTTGACGGCGATCGGGTTGGTCATCGGATGGAGAATGTGCGAAACGGCCCTGGTTTCATGCGCTGCGAAGGTATTCATGGTGCGAACTCTTTGAAGAAGATTAGGGAAACTCAAGGCTAACGATCGCCTTTGAATCCGCTTTGTCCGCCGAACACAGCTTCTTGACAGATGGACGAACAGCCTCGCAGACTCAAGGCGCGCCGACCCAGTCGCCGATCTCAAGCGTCGGCGCGGCATCAATCAGACAGCGCGTGTACTCGTGCGTCGGCGCGCCCAAGACGTCGACCGCGTCACCGCTCTCGACTATCTCGCCATGACGCATCACGACGACCGAATTGCAGATTTGAGCCGCCACGCGGAGATCGTGGGTGATGAAGAGAATTCCGAGTCCGAGCGTGTCTCGGATGCTCTCGAAAAGCCGAAGGACCTGAGCCTGTACCGAGACGTCCAGCGCCGAAACTGCCTCGTCGGCGACCAGCAGCTGCGGCTTCATGATCACTGCGCGCGCGATGCAGATGCGTTGCCGCTGCCCGCCCGAGAATTGATGCGGGTATCGACCCAGTACGTTCTCGGACAGGCCGACCAGTGCTAGAACGTCGACGGCCTTTCGCATGGCGTCTGCACGCGCCGCGCCGTCGTTCATCAACCCTTCGATGATTGATTCCCCGACGGTTCGGCGCGGATTGAGCGAGCGATAGGGATCTTGGAATATGTACTGGACCGCCCGGGGAAGCTGCGCGTTCCGGCGCAGCCCCGAGAGCGGCTCGTCGCCGATCGACACGTCACCTGATGTCGCCTCGGTCAGTCCCATGATGCAGCGCGCGACCGTCGATTTCCCCGACCCGGACTCCCCGATGATCCCGGTGATCTCGCCACGGCGCACGTTGAAGGAAACGTCGCGGGCCGCATTTACGATGCGCGCGGCGCGAAGAAAGCGCCGATCCTCAAAGGTCTTAGTCAGCCCCGAGACCTCGAGGACTACCGGCTTGCTCGGCGACGACCGGAGCCGCGGCGTCATCTCCGGTACGCTTCCGATCAACAACCGCGTGTAGTCGGCCCGCGGTCGCTCCAGGACCTCTCGGCGTGGGCCGGACTCGACGAGAGTGCCACGATTCATGACCACGATCTCGTCGGCGATCTCGGAGACGACGCCGAAATCGTGGGTCACGAACAGCACCGCGGTGCCCTGCTCACGCTGCATGTCGGCGACCAGCGAAAGCACCTGCTTTTGGGTCGTGACGTCGAGGGCGGTGGTCGGCTCGTCTGCGATCAGCAGCCGCGGCCGGAGCATCAGCGCCATCGCGATGACGATCCGCTGACGCTGGCCGCCGGAAAGTTGGTGCGGATACGACGCATTGACCCGCTCCACATCCGGCAACCCGACACGCTCCAGCATTGCCAGCACCTTGCGGCGGCGCTCCGTCTTCCCAAGGCTCGTGTGAAGTGCCAGCACTTCGTCGACCTGCGCGCCGACCCTCATGATGGGATTCAGCGCTGTCATCGGCTCCTGGAAGACCATCGCGATCTTCGCAGCGCGAAGCGCACGCATGCGGCGCTCCGAGGCGAGCCGCAGGTCTTCGCCATCTAGCAGGATGTGGCCCTGGGTGATTGCGAGGCCCACGGGCAACAACCGCATTGCGGCAAGCGATGTGATTGACTTCCCCGAACCCGACTCGCCGACGACACAGACGGTCTCTCCGGCACGCACGTCGATCGAGATGCCTTCGACGATGGCCCGACCATGGCCCGCACCGCTGCGCACCGCGAGGCCAGCAATGGAGAGGATAGTGTCGCCCGGAGGATTTTTGGGACTGTCTTTTCTTTTCATGATTGTTGTTCCTCTACAGGCGCTGCGCCATGCGCGGATCCAGGCGATCACGCATTTCGTCGCCCAGGACATTGACGCTCAAAATCAGTAGGGAGATGACAAGGCCCGGATATAGAACAATCCCCGGCTGCAGCAGGAAGTACGTTCGCCCGTCGGCAATGAGATTGCCCCAGGAGGGCTGAGTCGGCGGCAACCCTGCGCCCAAGAAGCTCAAAACCGCCTCGGTCATGATTGCTGAAGCAAAAATGTAGGAGCCCAGCACGAGCAGCGGCGGGACGGTCGATGGCACGATGTGCCGCCAGATCATCGCTGGCAGTCGTGTTCCCAGGCTCGAAGCAGCCTCGACGTATGCCTCACCTCGCACGGACAAGATCACGCTGCGGACCATGCGGACTACGCGCGGAAGCTCGGGAACCGCGATCGCGACCATCACCGTCAGCAGGCTGGCTCCCGACAGCGCGACCAACGCGATGGCTAATAGCACGGCAGGAATTGCCATCATGCCGTCCATAATGCGCATGAGGACTGCGTCCGCCCAACGAAGGTAGCCGCTGAGTACACCGATGAGCAGTCCAAGTGTGATGGTGAGCACGATGACGCCGAAACCGACAGCAAGCGTCATGCGACTTCCCCAGACCAGGCGCGAATACACGTCACGACCGAAGGGGTCCGTTCCCAGCCAATGCACAGGGTCTGGCCCCTTAAGGCGCTGAGACGGGTCGATCCCGAGAGGGTCGACGGTCCCGAGCCAGGGCGCGAAAACTGCCATTATCAAAATCGCCAGTAGAACGAAAAGCGCGAGCCTCGCCTGCCAGCGGATAGGGGTCTTCCGGAATTCGGCTTCGCCGTGCTCCGGGGAGGGGGTGGATGGGCTTATCACTTTGTTCAATATTTAATGCGCGGGTCGACGACCACATAGAGGATGTCGATCACGAGATTGATGCCGACGTAAATGACCGCGAACAGCAGAATCAGCCCCTGGAGGACCGAGAAGTCTCTGGAGAGAATCGACTCAAGGACGAGTCGCCCGAGGCCTGGAATATTGAAGACCGACTCGGTCACCACGACGCCGCCCATCAGCGTGGCGATGCTGATGCCGATGACGGTCACGATCGGGATGGCCGCATTCAGCAGGGCGTGGCGCAGTAGAACGGTCGATTCACTGGCGCCCTTCGCCCGCGCCGTCCGAATGAAGTCTTCTTTCATCACCTCGATGACGCTGCTCCGCACGATCCGCGCGATGAGCGCGATATACGGCAGGCTCAATGCGATGGTCGGAAGCAACAGGCGCTCGAAGAAGGGCCCGATCCCCTCCGACAGCGGCTTATAGCCCTGCACCGGCAGCCACTGGAGCGTGCGTGCGAAGGCGAAGACGAGCACGTATCCGACGATGAAGACGGGCACCGAGAACCCGACCACCGATGCCGCCATGACCAGGCGGTCAAGCGCCATGCCCTGCCGCCAGGCGGCCAGGACTCCGACCGGCACCGCGACGAGGATCGCGAGGGTGATGGTCGTCAATGTGAGCGCCAGCGTCGGCCCGAACCGATCGCCGATCAGGGAGACGACCGTCTTGCCGGAGATCAACGAGACGCCGAGATCACCCGACAGGATTCCACTGGCCCACAGTCCGAATTGCGCCACCAGGGGTTTGCTCAAGCCCATCGCCTCGCGCAGGCTCGCCACCTGCTCGGGCGTTGCGCTGTCTCCCGCGACGAGCGCGGCCGGATCACCCGGAACCACTCGTACCGCAATGAACACGACCACCGCGACAACGCACAGCACGGGTAGGGCTGCCATCAAGCGCCTGAGTATCAGCAGACCCACGATTACTTTCCAGTCTTCGTCAGGTTCCAGAAGACCGGCACGGAGGCATCGAGGAAGTTGTTCAGCGCCTTCCTCTTGGCGATGACGCTGTTGAACTCACCCATGGGGATATAGATGACTTCGTCGATGATCTGCTGCTGCAGCTCCTCGGCCAACTTCTTGTTGAGACCTGGGTCCGCGCTTCGGACCATCTTGAGGCGAAGGTCTTCGACCTGCGGCAGGTCGGGCCAGCCGAAGTAGGCGTTGTTGCCGTTCGCCGCCGCCGGCGCGAACCCGATCGGGTTGTTGACCTCGGGCAGGACGTTGGCCGTCGCGAGCAGGCTCCAGCCGCCTGCGGTGGGGGCTGCCTTCGACGCACGCCGCGCAATCCAGGCGCCGGTGTCCAGGTTCACGACCTGCACGTTGAAGCCGCCAGCCTTGAGCTGCTCAGCCACGACGGTGATGATGGGCGCGCTGACGGCCGATTCCGGAACTTGCAGAACGACGACAGGGGTGTTGTCGTACTTCGCCTCGGCGAGCAGTGCCTTCGCCAATTTCGGCTGCGGCTCGATCAGTCTGTCTGCACCGTAGTTGCTGGCGAACGGGCCGTCGCAGCCACACACCGCCGCGCAGGTGCGGAACAACTTCGGATTGCCGCTCTGCGCCTCCAGCACCGCCTTCTGACCGAGCGCCAGAAGTGCCGCCTGCCTGATCTTCTTGTTGTTGAACGGCGGCTGCGTGAAGTTCAGGCGAACGAGGTTCTGGAACGCCTGTTTCTTGAAGGTGATGACGTTGAGCGCAGGATTCTGCTCGACCAGCGGGAGCATGTCGTGCGGCAGCATCTCGACCATGTCGATCTCGCCGTTCTGAAGCGCATTGACCGCCGTCATCGCGTCCGGCATGACGACCCAGCGAACCCGGTCGACCTTCACCACCTTTCCGCCCGCCAGGCCACTGGCAGGCTCGGATCTGGGCACGTAGTCGGGGTTCTTTTCGAAGACGGCCTGCACGCCCGGCTTGTATTCCGACGCGACGAACTTGAAGGGGCCCGAGCCGATCGAGGCGGTGATCGGCTGCGCGCCGGCCGCGTCGATGACCCACTTCGGCATCATTAGCGGCGGCACGCCGCTCGGCTTGCTCAAGGCACGCAACGCGACGTCGGTCGGGCTCTTGAACGTCATCTCGAAGCTCTTGTCGCCGGTCACTTTCAGCTCGGACATCTCGGCCGCCATCAGCGCACCGAGCTTGTCGTACTTCATCCAGCGTTGCACGCTCGCGACGCAGTCATCGGCCGTGACGGGCTTGCCGTCGTGCCACTTGAGCCCGTCGCGCAAGGTGAAGGTGTAGGTCTTGCCGTCGCTCGACGTCTTCCAGCTTGCCATCTGTGGCTGCACCTTGTCGTTCGCGTCGAGTGCCAGCAACGTGTCGTAGACCATGTAGCCGTAATTGCGGAACATGTACGGCGTCCCCATTACCGGGTCCAGGCCCCTGAGCGGGGCGTGAAGCACCGCGGTGACGGTTTGCGAGATCGAGACGCCGCAATGCAACGCAAATGCGGTCGTAAGCAGGAGACGCTTGATCGAGGGGGTGATCTTTCCGATGGCCATGGTTTTCTTTCAAATGGATGGTGGAATTAAGGTTTTCAAACTAGGGAGCGGGCGGGCGTGATTCGGACATGCTTTTCGGCAACAGCGCGAATGCGCTCCCAGTCCGTCACCATCGGCACCGTCTGCACGCTCGCCCATGCGGCGTTCTGATCGCTGCGGTGCGGGCTTCCGGGAACGCCGGACACGCCTTGAAACGCGATCCAGCGAGAGGCGTTCCAGTCGTTCAGGTCGAATGCATACCGCACCAGGGAGCCGTAAGTCGTCGTCGGACCATCCCCGGCCGCAATGCCGGTGGCTAGCACCGTGTCTCCATCTCCTCCGATCTCCGCAGAGTAGAGATCCAGCAGTGCGGCGGCCTCCGGGAAGAGCTTGGACAGGGGATGCGTGGGCTTCGGAGCGTGCAGTTGGCCCCATGGCGTGCGCCAGCGGCCTAAGATGGCCTCGGCCTCAAGTGCCTCGGCGAAGACGTCTTCCCATGTATGGCCGCCGAGCAGTGAAACATCGTTCTCGCGCAGCAGCTTCGGAATTACCCACCAGAGGTGATTGACGATCGCTGCTCGCGTAAGGGTCGGCTCCCACACCTTACCGACCCCGAACTTCGCGATCCCACAATATTCAGCCACCTTCCCCGCCAAGGCGATGCGCAGACACGCATACGCGCTGACGCCCGGAGCATTCTTCGCCATGTGGCCATCCCAGGAGCGGATGTGCCCGAGAAATTCCTGCGCATTGGCGCTCAGACCGTCGAACGGCATGTCTCGGAGCCGCTCGATGAAGAGAAGAGCCGGCAGACTCAGATCGTCGGCGAAGATCGGTTCCATCGAGGCGACCGTGACGTTGTCAAGTTCACCCAGACGAGCCGCGATGCGCTGCGCCCGAAAAGGCGACGCGCAATCGGTCGACAGATAAGGCCAGGTCTCGTCTGCCGCGACGCG
>CAIQMJ010001016.1 GCA_903872875.1 uncultured Variovorax sp. | reverse complement strand
GCCCCCCGAGGGGGCGCTCGCGGCTCGGGGCGGCCCGTCGCCGCTCGACGCCGGCGACGCTGCCGCGCTGCGCGAAGGCCTGAGCATCCTGCTGCGCTGCATCTACCCGGCCACGCCCCACATCGCGCATGAGCTCTGGAAGGCGCTGGGTTACGACCAGGCGGACGGCGAACTGCTCGACGCGCCCTGGCCGGTGGTCGACAACGGCGCGCTGGTGCAGGACGAGATCGAGCTGATGCTGCAGGTCAACGGCAAGCTGCGCGGCGCGCTGCGCGTGCCGGCCGCGGCGTCCAAGGCCGAGATCGAAGCCGTGGCGCTGGCATGCGACGATTACGTCAATTTCGCGCCCGGCGGCGCTGTGCCCAAGCGGGTCATCGTGGTGCCGGGCCGGCTGGTCAACGTGGTCTTATGAACGACATCCAACCCTCTCGCCTCCTGCCGCGCCGCGCCTTGCTTGGTGTCGGCATCGCCGCGCTGGCCGCGCTCGGCCTGGCGGGCTGCGGCTTCGAACTGCGCAAGCCGCCGGTCTTCGCGTTCAAGACGCTGTCGGTGATGGGCAATTCGGCCTTTCTGGTCAATCTGCGCCGCAACATCGCTTCCGGCGGCACAGTGACGCTGGTACCTGCCGAGCAATCCGCCACCGCCGACGCCATCCTCGAGGTGCTCGGCGAAAACCGCGAGCGTGTGGTGATCTCCACCAACTCGGCTGGCGAGGTGCGCGACCTCGAACTGCGGCTGAACATCCGGTTCCGCCTGCGCACGCCCGGTGGCAAGGAGCTGCTGAACACCCAGATTCAGCAGCGTCGCGACCTGACCTACAGCGAGACCAACACGCTCGCCAAGGAAGCGGAAGCCGAGATGCTGTTCCGCGACATGCAGAACGACGCCGCGCAACAGTTGCAGCGGCGCCTTGCGGCCGTCAAGGAACTCTAGGCCGATGTAGCTCGCGGCGGCGCAACTGGCCGGGCACCTGACCAAGGGTGTGCGGTCGCTCTACACGGTGCATGGCGACGAGCCGCTGCTGGCGCAGGAAGCCGCCGATGCGATCCGTGCGGCCGCGCGCGCGCAGGGCTACACCGAGCGCAGTTCGTACACCGTCGCGGGCGCCCATTTCGACTGGAGCGCCGTGCTGGCGGCCGGTGGGTCGATGAGCCTGTTCGCCGACAAGCAGATCGTCGAGATACGCATTCCCTCGGGCAAGCCCGGCAAGGATGGCAGCGTGGCGCTGCAACAGCTGGCCGAACAGGCGGTGGGCAACGACGGCACGCTCACGCTCGTGCTGCTGCCGCGGCTCGACAAGGCGACCCGCACCGGCGCGTGGTTCTCGGCGCTGGAGTCCCACGGCGTCGGGTTGCAGATCGATCCCGTCGAGCGTTCTGCCTTGCCGCAGTGGATTGCCCAGCGTCTTGCGATCCAGGGCCAGCGCGTCAAGCCGGGCGACGAGGGGCAGCGTACGCTGCAGTTCTTTGCCGATCGTGTCGAGGGCAACCTGCTGGCCGCACATCAGGAAATCCAGAAACTCGCGCTGCTGTATCCGCAAGGCGAGCTCGGATGGGAGCAGGTCGAATCCGCCGTGCACAACGTCGCGCGATATGACGTCTTCAAGCTGTCGGAAGCCGTGCTCGGCGGGGACCCGCAGCGCGTGGCGCGCATGCTCGACGGGCTGCAGGCCGAAGGCGAGGCCGAAGTCCTGGTGCACTACACGCTGGCCGAGGACATCCGCGCGCTGAAGCGCGTGAAGGATGCAATGTCGGCCGGCCGTCCGTTGCCGATGGCACTGCGCGAAAACCGCATCTGGGGTCCGCGCGAACGCGCCTTCGAGCGCGTGCTCCCGCGGCTGGACGACCGGATGCTGGCGCGGCTGCTGCGTGCCGCGCACACGGTGGATGGCATCGTCAAGGGGCTGAAGCAGCCCGACTGGCCGTCCAGCGGCTGGCAATCCTTGCAGCGCCTCGCCCTGATGCTCTGCCGCGCGGTCCGGTAGCCGGCGTTCGAGGCGGAAACGCCCCTGTTCGGGAGCGGGCTCGGGCAGGATGGGAAAATGACCGAATGAACGCGTTCAACGTCACCGAATACATGCAGGGACTCGGCCTGCAGGCGAAGGCCGCCTCGGCCCTGATGGCCCGGGCCAATGCAGCCACCAAGAACACCGCGCTGAAGGCGCTGGCGCGCCGACTGCGCGAAGCCGGCGAACCGCTGGCCGAAGCCAATGCGCGCGACATCGCGCGGGCCGGGTCCGCCGGCCTGTCGGCGCCGATGCTCGACCGGCTCAAGCTCACGCCCAAGGTCCTCGAAACCGTCGCGCTGGGCTGCGAGCAACTTGCTGCGATGCCCGACGTGATCGGCGAGATCAGCGGCATGAAGGAGCAACCCAGCGGCATCCGCGTCGGCCAGATGCGCGTGCCGATCGGCGTCTTCGGCATGATTTACGAGAGCCGGCCGAACGTGACGATCGAGGCTGCGAGCCTGGCGATCAAGAGCGGCAACGCGGCGATCCTGCGCGGCGGTTCCGAGGCGATCGAGTCGAACAAGGCGCTCGCGCTGCTGGTGTCGGCAGCGCTCGATGAAGCCGGGCTGCCGGTCGATGCGGTGCAGCTCGTGCAGACCACCGACCGCGAGGCCGTCGGCCAGCTGATCGCGATGCCGGAGTTCGTCGACGTGATCATTCCGCGCGGCGGCAAGGGGCTGATCGAACGCATCAGCCGCGACGCCCGCGTGCCTGTCATCAAGCACCTCGACGGCAACTGCCATGTCTACATCGACGACACCGCGCCGCTGGACATGGCCGTGAAGGTGGTCGACAACGCCAAGACCCAGAAGTACAGCCCCTGCAATGCGGCCGAGGGCCTGCTGGTCGCCGCATCGATCGCCGACGCGTTCCTGCCGGAGATCGGCGCCGTCTTCGCTGCGAAGGGCGTCGAGATGCGATGCGATCCGGTTGCGGCGCGCATCCTCCGTGCCGAAGGCGCGCTGCATGGCGAGCCGG
>CAIQMJ010001015.1 GCA_903872875.1 uncultured Variovorax sp. | reverse complement strand
CGCAGGTGCGGGCTCGGGCTTCATCCAGACGATCGTCAGGCCGAGCACCACGATGCCGACCAGCGCGTATGGCAGCGGGTTCTTCGCATTGCCCAGCTTGAAGCGGTGCCGCACCACGAAGAACTGCCGGATGGCGGCACCGCCGAGCATGATCAGCAGCAGCACGATCCAGTTGTACTTGTGCGTGTAGGTGAAGCTGTAGTGGTTGCTCAGCATCGCGAACAGCACCGGCAGCGTGAAGTAGGTGTTGTGCACGCTGCGCTGCTTGCCGCGCTGCCCATGCACCGGATCGACCGGCCGGCCTTCGCGCAGCGCCCGCACGTTCTTCCGCTGGCCCGGGATGATCCAGAAGAACACGTTGCCGCTCATGGTCGTGGCCATCATCGCGCCGACCAGAAGGAAAGCGGCGCGGCCGGCGAACCACTGGCAGGCCAGCCAGGCGGCAAAGGCGATGAAGAGCGCGATCAGCACGCCGACGATGGTGTCGCCGTTCCTGCGCCTGCCGAAGATCTGGCAGATGCCGTCGTAGACCATCCAGAACACGACGAAGAAGGCCAGCGCGACCGAGATGGCGGCACCGGGCTGCCAGTCCATCTTCGACTTGTCGATGAGATAGGTGCTCGCGTTCCAGAGATAGGACATCGTGAACAGCGAGAAGCCGGTGATCCAGGTCGAGTAGCTCTCCCAGTACGACCAGTGCAGGTGGTCGGGCAGCTTCTTCGGCGCCAGCAGGTACTTCTGCATGTTGTAGAAGCCGCCGCCGTGCACCGCCCATTGCTCGCCGCCGACGCCCTTGTCGAGCGACTCCTGGTCGTGCGGCTTTTCGAGGCTGTTGTCCAGCATCACGAAATAGAAGGAGGCGCCGATCCAGGCGACCGCGGTGATGACGTGGACCCAGCGCAGCAGCAGGTTCGCCCAGTCGAGGTAGTAGCTTTCCATGGCTCTCAACCTTGCCGGCGCGTGAGGACGCCGGAAGAAGGGTTGGCACTGCTCACCACTGCGGGCGCTGTAAGCAGAAGAAATGCCGCGAACGCAAGCACGGTGTGCTTCGCTCCGCTGCGGCGTTTTATTGTGGACTGAAGTGTATGCAACATCGGGGCACGTCTTCCGCTTTGTCTTTCGCTTTTTCTGCGTCCTCCGGCCCGCGCAGCCTCAAGCGTTGCGCAATGTCTGCAATAACTGTGCCGCCACGGCCACCGCGATCACCTCGGGCTCCTTGCCGCCGATGCCCGGTATGCCGATCGGGCAGGTGACGCGGTCCATCTCCGCATCAGTGAAGCCACGCGCCTCCAGCCGGTGCCGGAAGGTCGCCCACTTGGTCTTGCTGCCGATCAGGCCGACATAGGGCAGGTCGTCGCGCTCGCGCAGGCGCCGCAGGCAGGCGATCACGATGTCGAGGTCCTCCGCGTGGCTGAAGCTCATGATCAGCACGCGCGAACCCGGCGCCAGGCCGGCAACGGCGTCCTGTACCGGTTCGGAATGCTCGGTCTCGATCTGCAGCGGCAGCGCGGACGGGAACACGCCTTCGCGGCTGTCGATCCAGCGCAGGGCGAAGGGCAGCGTCGCGATCAGCCGGGCCAGCGCCGCGCCGACATGGCCGCCGCCGAACAGCGCGACCGGCTGCAGGTGCGCGATCAACTCGGTCCGCAACGCTGGCGCATCGGCCGCGGTGATGCGCCGGTACCGCAGAAAGACCACGCCGCCGCAGCATTGGCCGAGACTCGGTCCGAGCGGATAGCGCCGGGCCGCGGTGTCTCGCGCATCGTGCGCCTGCGGCATCGCCAGTTGCGCGCGCGCTTCCTGGATCGCCTGGTATTCGAGCTGTCCGCCGCCGATGGTGCCGGTGGCGTCGGCGGCCCAGACGGCCATCCAGGTGCCGGCCTCGCGCGGCACCGAGCCCTGCGTGGCGCTGACGTGGACCAGCACGCCGTCTTCCTGCGCGAGCCGGGCCAACAGCACGTCGGCGGCGCCATTCATCGACGGCGCCCCGCGGTATAACCGCGGCGATGACATTCCAGCCCACGCCCAAACGCCTCGGCCTCGCCTGCGCCCTTCTCGCCACCCTGCTGCTGGCCGGCTGCGGCACCGGCCCGACCGCTTCCGCACCGCCCGCGGGCAGTGTGCCCGGACAGCTGTCGAACGTTTCCGTGCCGACATCCGCTCCGGCCCAGTCGCCCTCGCCGCAGCCGCGCAGCTCCGATGCCGCCACCGCCCGGGACTACCGGCGCGACGCCGCGCGCCACGTCTACGACGCCAACCGCGAACGCATCTATCCGGGCAAGCTGCCGCCGGTGCTGTACGCGGTCGGCACGCTGCAGGTCTACCTGGACGCCGGCGGCAAGGTCACCTCGATGCACTGGATGCGCGCCCCCCAGCATGCGCCCGAGGTGATCGCCGAGATCGAGCGCACCGTGCTCGCCGCCGCGCCCTACCCCGCGCCGACCCGCATGGGCACGGTGATCTGGACCGACACCTGGCTCTGGGACCGGGACAAGGGCGGGCGCTTTCAACTCGACACCCTCACCGAAGGCCAGCAGTAGCAGGCCACATCACGAGCCGCGGTACGTGGAGTAGCTCCACGGGCTGACCAGCAGCGGCACGTGATAGTGCTGGTCGGTGTGCGCCACGCCGAAGTCGAGCGATACGCGGCCGAGGAAGTTCGGCTCGGGCAGCGCGACGTTGCGGCTCTTGAAGTACGCCGCCACCTCGAACACCAGCCGGTAGGTGCCGACCTTCAACGTGTTGTTGTCGTACAGCGGCTTGTCGGTGCGGCCGTCGGCGTTCAACGCGAAGCGCTTGACCAGCGTGGCGGTGTCGCCGTCGGTGGAGTACAGCGCCACCTCCATGCCGACCGCCGGGCCGCCGTGCATCGTGTCCAGAACGTGGGTGCTCAAGCCCATGAATCAGCTCCTGAAAATAGACCGGCGAAATCCGGTGGACAAAAGTGTATACACGTTTTGGCTTTGAGGCTATCATCCGCCGATGGACTCGACCACCACGAGCGCAATCGTCGATGCCTTGACCAAGGCCATTGTGGAACATCGGCTGCAGCCGGGCTCCAAGCTGGCCGAACAGAAGCTGGCCGACCACTTCGGCGTGTCGCGCACGCTGGTGCGGCAGGCGCTGTTCCAGCTGTCCCAGAACCGGCTGATCCGCATGGAGCCCGCGCGCGGCGCCTTCGTCGCCGCCCCGTCGATCGAGGAAGCGCGCCAGGTGTTCGCCGTGCGGCGCATGCTCGAAGCCGGCATGACGCGCGAGTTCATCCGCAACGTAACCCCGGCGCGCATCAAGGCGCTGCGCGAACACGTGGCACTCGAGAAGGCCGCCGTCGCCAGGGCCGATGCCACCGACCGCACCGAACTGCTCGGCGACTTCCACGTGCGCATGGCCGAGCTCATGGGCAACGAGGTACTGGCGCAGATGCTGGGCGAACTGGTATCGCGCTGCGCGCTGATCACGCTGATGTACCAGAGCGCGACGGCCGCCGGCCACTCCAACGACGAGCATGCGGACATCGTGAAGGCGCTGGCCGCCCGCGACGAGGAGCGTGCCGTGCAACTGATGACCGAGCACCTCCAGAACGTGGAGGCCAACCTCACTTTCGACCGCAAGGTGCCGACCAGCGACATCG
>CAIQMJ010001014.1 GCA_903872875.1 uncultured Variovorax sp. | reverse complement strand
TGGCCGGCAGCATCAGGTACTTTTCTTCCACGCGCGCCTCGCCGGCGGCTGCAAGGATGGCAGGCAGCGGCAGCCTCGCCGTGCGGTCTGCAATGCGCACGAGGCAGCCCTCCGCGAATTCGACCTCGTCGAATTTCGCACGCGCGAACGGCGAACCCTTGATCCGCCTCGCCATCTGCAGCAGGCGCTTCCGCAGCTTCTCGCAGACGCCCTCGACGGCCGAACCGACCGTGGTGACATGCGACGAGCCACCCTCGATCGGCGCGACCGGCAGCGTCGAATCGCCGAGCTGGAAGGTCACCCGCTCCAGCGGCAGGCCCATGGCCGCCGCAGCGATCGTTGCCATGACGGTGTAGGTGCCAGTGCCGATGTCGCTGGCCGCGCTGCTCACGACAAGGCGCCCGTCGGCATGCAGGACCGCGCTCGCGCGCGCGAACATCTGCATCGCGTCCCATGTGCCGGTGGCCATGCCCCAGCCCACGAGTTCGGTGCCTTCGCGCATCGAGCGGGGTTCGAGCGGCCGCCGCGACCAGCCGAAGCGCTCCGCGCCCTTTGCGTAGCAGGCCCGCAGTTCCTTGGTGGAGTACGGCAGGCCGTCCATCGGGTTGCGTTCCGCATAGTTCTTCAGGCGCAATGCCAACGGGTCCATGTGCAGGGCATGGGCCAGCTCGTCCATCGCGACTTCCAGCGCATGGACCCCGTGCGCGGCACCGGGTGCACGCATGTCTATCGGGCTGTACTGGTCGAGGTCGACAACCTTGTAGTCGAGCTTGATGTTGTCGCAGGCATAGAGCTGCCCGGACCAGTTGACCACGACCTCGACGTAGTCCTCGAAGCGCGAGGTCTCGGCGATGGCCTGGTGCGAGATGGCGCGCAACGTGCCATCGGCATCGGCGGCAAGCTTCAGGCGCTGCACGGTTTCAGGCCGATGGCCGAAGGTGAACATCTGCTGGCGCGTGAGCACCACCCGCACCGAGCGCTTCAACCGCAGCGCGGCCATCACCGCCAACGGCAGCTGGTATTGCGGCCGCAACCCCGAACCGAAGGCGCCGCCGACATAGGGATTGCGCACCGTCACCTTGTCCTTCGGAATGCCGAACATGTGCGAGACGTACCAGCGGCTGTTCTGCGAGCTCTGCGTCTTGTCGTAGATGGTGAGATGGCCGTCGGGTTCGACGATCACGGTGGAGGCAAACAACTCCATCGGGTTGTGGTGCTCCACGCCGCTGTAGTACTCGGCCTCGATCTTCACCGGCGCGCCGGCAAAGGCCGCCTCCGCATCGCCCTTCTCATCGGGCGGCGGCGAGTAGCCCGCCTTCAGCCGGCTGGGCTTGCGCCCGCGGTCGAGGTTATGCATCAGGTTGGTGTCGTGCGGTTCGGTCGCGTAGTGGACCTCGACGAGCGCCGCGGCATGGCGGGCGGCCTCGAAGCTCTCCGCAACCACCAGCGCGACCGGCTGGCCGCTGTAGAGGATCTTCTCGTCGTGCAGCACCCGGAACGGCGTTCCGCCGGGCGCGGTCATGTCCTTGTAGAAGATACCCAGCGAACGGGTCTTCGGCTTGTCGAGATGCGTGAGGATGGCCAGCACGCCGGGCACGGCCAGGGCGTCATGCAGGTCGAAGTCGAGGATGCGGCCCTTGGCAATGGTGCTGTTCACCACGACGCCGTGGGCCAGGTCGTCGGCCGGATGCTCGGCCGCATAGCGCGCCCTGCCCGTGACCTTGTCGCGCCCGTCGATGCGCGATACCGGCATGCCGACGCGGACCGCGCCGGTTCCTTCGTCGGCCACGGGCGCGCGGAGTGCGTCGATCAGATCGGTCATCGCGGGTTCTCCTCGGTATGCGCATCGGTGGACCCATCGATGTGCAAGCCAGTGTTGGTGATGGTGCCGGCCGACGCGAGTTCGAGCGCCCGCACGATGGCGCGGCGCGCCAGCGGAATCTTGAAGTCGTTGTCGCCCTGGCCCTTGGCGCCGCGCAGCAGCGCATCCGCCAGCAGCGCGAAGTTCTCGGGCGTGGTCCGCGCACCGACGAGCAGCGCCTCCGCTTCGGGCAGGCGCCACGGCTTGTGCGCCACGCCGCCCAACGCCACCCGCGCCTCGCTCACCGTGCCATCCGGCGCCAGGTCCAGCGCCGCCGCGACCGACACCAGTGCGAAGGCGTAGGAAGCACGATCGCGCAGCTTCAGATAGGTGGAATGCGCCGCAAAACGATCGGCGTCCGGCAGCTCGATGTGCGTGATCAGCTCGCCCGGGGCCAGGTGCGTGTCGAGATCGGGGCGATCGCCGGGCAGCCGGTGGAAGTCGGCGAACGGGATGCGGCGCGTGCCGCTCGTGGATTCGACATGCACGACCGCGTCGAGCGCGGCGAGGCCCACGCACATGTCGGACGGATGCACGGCGATGCACTGTTCGCTGGCGCCAAGGATGGCGTGCTGCCGCGTCAAGCCACCGAAGGCGGGACACCCGCTTCCTGGCAGACGCTTGTTGCAGGGCACGCCGACGTCGTAGAAGTAATGGCAACGCGTGCGCTGCAGGAGGTTGCCGCCGTTGCTCGCCATGTTCCGGATCTGCGGCGACGCGCCGGCCAGGATCGCGGCACTCAGCAGCGGATAGCGGTTGCGGACCATCGGGTGATAGGCCGTGTCCGCATTGCGTGCGAGCGCACCGATGCGCAGTCCCCCATCGGCACTGACGCCGATGCTGGCCAGCGGCAATGCGTTGAGATCGACCAGTCGCGCGGGCAATGCGACGCGCTCCTTCATCAGATCGATGAGATTGGTGCCGCCTGCGATGAAGCGGGTGTCCAGGCGCGGAGGCGCGGACGCCATGTCCAGCGCCACGAGGGCGGCCCGCGCGTCGGTGGCGGCGACGTAGGTGACGGGCGTCATGCCGGTACCGTTCCGACCATGGCGGGGGCGCGCCGCGCTTCGCCCGGATCGATCCCCATCACGCGCGTCACGGCCTGGACGATCTGCGGATACGCGCCGCAGCGGCAGACGTTGCCGCTCATGAGTTCGCGCACCTCGGCGACGCAGGTCGCTTCGCCCTCCTGCATCAACCCGACGGCCGAACAGAGCTGGCCCGGCGTGCAGTAGCCGCACTGGAACGCGTCCTCGTCGATGAAGGCCTGTTGCAGCGGATGAAGCGCGTCGCCATTCGCGAGCCCTTCGACCGTCGTCACGCTGCGGCCGTCGTGCATCACGGCCAGCGTCAGGCAGGCGTTGATGCGCCTTCCGTCCACCAGCACCGTGCAGGCGCCGCACTGGCCGTGGTCGCAGCCCTTCTTCGTTCCGGTGAGGGCCAGGCGGTCGCGCAGCAGGTCGAGCAGGGTGACCCATGCCGCCACCTGCAGGGCATGCGGTGTGCCGTTGACTTCGAGGTTGAGCGGATAGACGGGAATCGTCTGCGCTGGGGGTAGGTCGGCATGCATGCAAAGCCCTTCGTTGGCGTGGAGCGTCGTGGTGGTTCCCCGAACCTTCACGGGGCACGAATGCCGCACTTGTGGGACAAGTGCGCGACACGTTTTCGGCTCGTTGGTGGTCGAGGAGCCATCGGCGGGTTTTTGGCTGACACGGACATGCGACCTACCGCTGCCCGTCAAGCCGCACCGGGTTCGTACAAGCAGCATCGACCACGCTTTGTCTGGTCTTCAGGATGCCCCAGATGCCAATGCCGATTTCCTGCGCCGCCACGGCGGCTGCATATTCACGCGCCGCCGGAGTGCCCCGGTGCCCGTGCCATGAATGACCGCCCCCGCTTCGAACCCGACACCCACCCCGCCGGCGGCTGGGGGTCGATCAAGGCGGTCGCCACCTACCTGCTGCACGAGGGCGCCACCGTGCGGGGGAGTCGGGCACTCGCGGTGCAGAACAAGCCCGGCGGCTTCGCGTGCGTGAGTTGCGCATGGGCCAAGCCGCGCAAGCCGCACGTGGCGGAGTTCTGCGAAAACGGCGCCAAGGCCACCGCGTGGGAGCTGACCAGCCGCCGTGCCGCTGCGGACTTCTTCGAGTCGCACACGCTCACCGAACTGCAGGGCTGGAGCGACCACGCGCTCGAAGAAGCGGGCCGCCTGACCGTGCCGATGCGATGGGACGCCGCGACCGACCGCTATGTCGAACTGGGTTGGGAAGAGGCATTCGCTGGCATCGGCGCCGAACTGAAGGCCCTTCAGGCCGAGAGCCCGGAAAGCGTCGTCTTCTATGCGTCGGGCCGTGCGTCGCTCGAGGCCAGCTACATGTACCAGCTGCTCGCGCGACTGTATGGCAACAACAACCTGCCCGACAGCTCGAACATGTGCCACGAGAGCACCTCGGTCGGCTTGCCGCAGACCATCGGCGTGCCGGTGGGCACGGTGACGCTCGACGACTTCGACCACACCGACGCGATCTTCTTCTTCGGCCAGAACCCGGGCGTGAACAGCCCGCGCATGCTGCATCAACTGCAGGACGCACGCCGGCGCGACGTGCCGATCGTCACCTTCAACCCGCTGCGGGAACGCGGCCTCGTGAGCTTCGCGAACCCGCAGTCGCCGGTGGAAATGCTCACGCCGGCGCAGACCACCGTCAGCACGCAATACCTGCAGCTGAAGATCGGTGGCGACCTGGCGGCCATCACGGGCATGTGCAAGTTCCTGCTCGAATGGGACGACGCCGCGCAACGCGATGGCGGCGAGCGGGTGCTGGACGCCGACTTCATCGCCCTGCACACCAGCGGCTTCGATGCCTTCGCCGACATCGTGCGGCGGACACCGTGGTCCGGCATCGAAGCCGAATCCGGCCTGCGGCGGGAAGAGATCGAGGCCGCCGCCACGGTGTATGCCAAGGCACGGGCCGTCATCGCCGTCTACGGCATGGGACTGACCCAGCATCGCAAGGGCGTGCAGAACGTGCAGATGGTGTCCAACCTGCTGCTGATGCGCGGCAACATCGGCAAGCTGGGCGCCGGCATCTGCCCGGTGCGCGGACATTCGAATGTGCAGGGGCAGCGCACCGTCGGCATCACCGAGAAGCCCGAGCTCGCGCCGCTGGACAAGCTGGCCGAGCTCTATGCGTTCGAGCCGCCGCGCAAGAAGGGGCTGAACACGGTCGAGACCTGCGAGGGCGTGCTCGACGGCAGCGTGCGCGGCTTCGTCGGCCTGGGTGGCAACTTCATTCGCGCGGTGCCGGAGACCGGGCGGATGGAAACCGCGTGGCGTGGCTTGCGGCTGACCGTGCAGATCGCCACCAGGCTCAATCGCAGCCATCTGGTCCATGGAGAGGTCGCCTACCTGCTGCCGTGCCTCGGCCGCATCGAGATCGATCGGCAGGCCAGCGGCGAGCAGACGGTGGCCATCGAGGACTCGACCGGCTTCATGCACGCGTCGATCGGCGTGGCGGAACCTGCGGCGCCAACGCTGCGTTCCGAGGCCGCGATCATCGCGGGCATCGCGCAGGCCGCGCTGCCACCCAATCCGAAGGTGCCGTGGGCCGAATGGGCCGGCGACTACGCCCGGGTGCGCGCCGCCATCGAAGCGACCTTCCCTGCCATCTTCAGTGACTTCGAGACGCGCTTCCATCTGCCGGGCGGCTTTCATCGCCCCATACCGGCACGGCAGCGCGTCTGGAAGACGAAGTCCGGCAAGGCCACCTTCATGCCGATCGACGGCCTGGTGGCGGACCCCGACACGCCCGAGCGCAGCGCGGACTCGCTCCGGCTCATGACGGTGCGCAGCGACGACCAGTTCAACACGACCATCTACAGCCTGGACGACCGCTTCCGCGGGGTGTACGGCACACGCCGTGTGCTGTTCATGCACCCGGACGACATCGCCCGGCTCGGTTTCGCGGAAGGCGACATGGTGGTCGCCACCACGGATGTCGACGACGGCCATCTGCGCGAGGTAACCGGCCTGCGGATCACGCCTTTCGACATACCGCGCGGCTGCGTGGCCGGCTACTACCCCGAATGCAATCCGCTGCTGCCGTTGTCGCACCACGCCGAACAAAGCCAGGTGCCCGCCGCCAAGTCGATACCCGTGCGCCTTCGCATCGCATCAACACAAGGAACTTCCCATGGATGAAACCCGGACGCTGCCACCGCTGATCTCCGGCGCCACACCGCTGCGCTACCAGCCGTCCTTCGAGACGCCGGAGGACGACGAGGCCGAGACGGCCAGCGAACTGGCGAAGCAGATGCACAAGATCGCCGAGACGGTCGCCAGGGACGAGGGCCACGCCTTCCGCAGCGTGCACGCCAAGAGCCACGGCTTGCTGATGGCGACGCTGGAAGTGCCGCCCGGCTTGCCGGCCCACCTCGCCCAGGGCGCCTTCGCGCAGCCCGGCCGCTACCCGGTCGTGATGCGCCTGTCGACACCACCCGGCGACCTGCTGGACGACCGCGTGTCGACGCCGCGCGGGCTGGCGATCAAGATCGTCGGCGTGACCGGCGAACGACTTGCCGGCGCCGAAGGGCAACTGACGCAGGACTTCGTGATGGTCAACGGCCCGGCCTTCAGCGTGGGCACGCCGAAGAAGTTCCTCGCCAACCTGAGGCTGCTGGCGGCCACGACCGACAAGGCACCCGGCCTGAAACGGGCACTGTCGGCCACCTTCCGCGGCCTGGAGTCGCTGGTCGAGAAAATCGGCGGCGAAAGCGCGACCCTCAAGTCGCTCGGCGGCCATCCCGAGACGAACATACTCGGCGAGACCTTCTACACGCAGGTGCCACTGCTGTACGGCCCCTACATGGCCAAGCTGTCGGTTGCTCCGGTCTCACCCGAACTGGTGGCGCTCGCCGATGCGCCCGTGGACATGGACGGCCGGCCCGACGCGCTGCGTGAAGAGGTTCTTGCGCATTTCGCGCGCAGCGGCGGCGTCTGGGAAGTCCGCGTCCAGCTGTGCACCGATCTGGAGACCATGCCGATCGAGGACGCCTCGGTGGCCTGGCCGGAAGACCGGAGTCCGTATGTGACGGTCGCACGCATCACCGCGCAACCTCAGGTGTCATGGAGCCCGGCACGTTCTGCCGCGGTGGACGACGGCATGTCGTTCAGCCCCTGGCATTCACTGGCCGCGCACCGGCCGCTGGGTTCGGTCATGCGGGTGCGAAGGGCCGTGTACGAGGCCAGCGCGCGCTTCCGGGCGATCGCGAACAAGACGACCGTGCAGGAGCCTTCGCGGCTGGATTCGCTGCCGGAATGAGATGAGCGAGCGCCAGCGTGACTGGTCGCAGATCCGACTACGCCGCTGCTGCCGAACCCGCGTCCGCATGCATCTCGAACAGCAGGCCGCGCAGCCACTGGTTGGCCGGATCCTTGTGGTACTTGGCGTGCCAGAACAGGTTGATGGCGATGGACGGCAGCTTCACCGGATGCGCGACATGGCGCAGGCCGAAAGGCTCCGCCATGCGCTCGGCCAGCCGCTCCGGCACCGTCGCCAACAGATCGGTCGATTGCAGGATGTGGCCGATCGCCACGAAGTGCGGCACCTTGAGCTTCACCCGGCGCTGCGGCGAATGGTTGTCGAGAATCTCGTCGACCTGCCCGTGGCCGGTGCCGGCGGAGACGATGGCCACATGGTCGGCCGAGAAGAAGTCGGAACTCGAGAGCTTCTTCCTGTCGAGCGCATGGCCGCTGCGGAACATGCACACGTACTTCTGCATGAACAACCGCCGCTGGAAGAAGCCGCCCTTCAGTTGCGGCAGCAATCCGATGGCCAGGTCGACGTGGCCGGCCTCCATCGCGTCCTTCAGGTTCACGGCGGTGTTGCGCACCGTGCTGATCGACACCGAGGGCGCAACCT
>CAIQMJ010001013.1 GCA_903872875.1 uncultured Variovorax sp. | reverse complement strand
GTCACTGCGCCTGCCGCCGGTGTTCAGGAACGCGGTGACGTCGGCCTCGTGCGCGAAGCGGTTGTTGATGTAGCGATCATGCTGGTTCGATATCCAGAAGGTCTTATAGCCGGCGACCTTCGCAAGCAGCGTGACGCTTGGCAGCGCATCCGCGTCCAGTCCATTCTGTCGATCCTTGGCAGTCAGCATGTGGCGAAACGCCCCGACGGTATTGCTGTGCGCGGCCAGAACGTCGCGAAACACCAGCAGGTTGCCAGCACGGGCGTCCAGCTCGGGCGACGTCCTTCGCGGGTAGCCGTACAGGCTCCAGTTGCCTCGGTAGATGCTCTCGCCGATCACGACCGCGACGGTATTGCGATCCGGGCCCACGTATTCCACCTGCATCGCGTCGATCGCGCCGGCAGTAGCCTCGCGCGTGGATGAAAGCAGTCGAATGCTGTCCTGGTAGCGCGCGTATTCCCTGGCTTGGGACGGCCAGTAGATGAAGGGGTTGGCTGCGCGGACCGTCGCATTGACATGCAGGCCTGCGAGCAGCAGCACGACGACGCCGAAGGTGCGCACTCGGAAGCGGGGCGGCTTGCGAGCGCGCAGCAACCATACCGAGGCAAATGCGACGAAGGCGGCGGCAAACAGATGGATCGCGATATCCACTGCATGGTGCTCGATGAATTCCCTCGATTCACCTGCGGAAGTGTTGCCCACCGCATCGAGCACCAGGGCAGCGTCGGGGTTGGTCTGGTAGACCGACATGAGGAAAGACCGGATCAGCAGGTCCAGAACGAAACCAAGACGCCAGGACACTTCGAGGGCGCGGCTCCAACGCAGTCGCGCGGACATCGAAAGCAGCACATACGCACCGAGCAGGAACACCACGACAGCCTTGCCGGTGTCGCGTATGCCGACGTCGAAGGCCAGGTAGGCGGCGCACAGCAGCATCACGCACAGCAAAGGCTCGATGTAGGCGGGCAGCCAAGAACGCGGGGGCACTGGAGGGGGGCTGTTTCGACCGGTCCGCGACCGGGTCGACCCGGCTGGTTCTCGAGAAAGAATGTGATGCACGAGGCTCGGTGGAAAAACGCCGGCGCGGATTTCCGGCCGGGTCGAAGAAGGTGATGCCTCTCACGTGCCGAAGAAGAAGCCTGGCGCCCGGCGAGAGGCGGTGCGGCATGAGAAGCGGTGAGCTGGCCGTCGTGAGGCCGCAGTCGGATGAGGCTGCGCTATGGCGGTGCCGGTCGAAACGACGTAACGGCTGGCCCGGTGGATCCTGTGGCGTGGAGCGAGCCCCTCCGCTCGGCGCAGGCGCGGCCTGCGCCAAAGCGCGGGTGGCCAGAGGGCGGAGTCAGGACGGGCATGGACGGAATTCTAGGCCAGCGGTGCAGGCGGGAACGCCGACGGCCCACTGCGCACAGGGATTCTGCAGCTGTCAGGCGCCATTGCCATACCAGTGGAGCTTCTCGCGAAGCGTATCGAAATAGCGCCAGCCACGCGGGTGCACGAAACGAGCAGGATGCGCTGCCTTGACGATGCGCACCCGATCGCCTGGTTGCAACGCTGTGTGCAACTGGCCATCGAAACTCACCGCACTGTCGCGACCCATGAGGAGTTCGATCGGGCCGCACTGAGGAAGCGCCAGCGGTCGGTCGACGACGGTGCGCGCGGCGATCGCCACGACGATCCATGCATCGATGGCCGGATGGAGGATGGGCCCTCCTGCTGCCATGCCGTAGGCAGTGCTCCCGGTGGGCGACGACACGATCAAGCCGTCGGCGAGCACCGAGGCAATGGGCGCATCGTCGAAGCTGATCGCAACCTCGACCGCGCCCAGCGCCGAGGATCGATGGATGGCCACCTCGTTGAGCGCGATCCCCGCAGCGATGCAGCGGGCGCCGCGAAACACCCGCCCTTCGAGCATGGCCCGGCTTTCGTGCTCGCAGGTGCCCTCGAGGACCGGGCCCAGAACCTCATTCATGCGATCCATCGGCGTGTCGGCCATGAAACCCAGCCGGCCCAGATTCACCCCCAGCAGCGCAACGCCATGGGGCGCGAGCGCGCGCGCGCAGCTGAGCATGGTTCCATCGCCCCCCGCAACGATGGCGAGTTCGCAGGAGCGGCCCAGATCGTCCATCGAGTAGGCCCCCCAACCCGTCAGGCCGGTGTTGGCCGCGGTGGCGCTCTCGAGATGCACCTTGATATTTCGTTGCGTCAGAAAGGTCCCGATGCGCTCCAGCACGCTGCGTATGCCCGGGGACTGGTATTTGCCGATCAGCGCCACCTGTAAGAATGGAAGGGACATGAGAATCAGTTTCGACGGGTGAATTCGGCCATCTGGGTTGGACTGCCGAAGCATGGATGGCACTCACCGATGCCACGGAAATGGACTTCGTACGCGTTGCGGCGTGCCGTGCCCGTGGCCCACGCCTCGAACTTGGCGCGAGACCACTCGAAGAAGTGACCCGGCTCCCTGTGCCGCCCCTCCGGTACGCCGAGCAGCGCGTTGCATTCGACGTTGGGCGTGGTGATGACGACATGCCGGGGCCTGTAGTCGCCGAAGACGAGGCCTTCCAGGCGGGAAAGCCTGCCAGGCGGCACATGTTCGATTGTCTCCAACATGGCGATGGCATCCAGTGCATGGAGAGCTGAATGGTGCTCCAGAAAAGAACCATGAATCAACGTCAGCCGTCCGCTGCCCAGTGCGACGCCCGACGCCATTCGCTCGGCGCGCGTTAGCACGCCCAGGGCCATCTCGACGCCCACGATTCGCTCGAACCGTGCGTCCGCCAACAGTCGAGACAACAGCGCGCCGCTGCCGCAGCCAAGGTCGCCGATCGCGCGAGCGCCTGCGGCACCTAGCGCATCGGTGACCGCAGCGATCCTCAACGTGTGGAGTGCGCTCGGCTCGCAATCGACCTGCCCTGCATCCGAAACGCCATCCAGAGCCTGCATCTCCCATTCGACAATTGAAAGCGCCGCAGGACAGTGGCGCCGCATGCGCCACACAAGCTGCCGCTGAACAGGTTTGATCGTCTTCTTCATCGTGCCTGTGGCTTGGTGTTGCCGACGGCGTGAATCAGATCGCTGGCGAACAGGCCTGCGGCCACTGCAATTAGCAGCAGCCCGACAGCCTGGGCCGACAGCGACACCCCTCGGTCGAGAAGCAACCCCATGACTGCGGGAGCCAGCCCGCTTGCCAATACGCCCCATCCCTGGGTCAGCGCGCGGACACGGCCGAGGCGGTGCGGCCCATAGGTTTCCGCCCACAAAGCCGTTTCCAAGCTGCTGGAGGCTGCAGCGGCCAAGCCGAAGAGGAGCATGTAGACGGGAACCACCCAAGGCTGCCGCACGACGGCAATGAGCAGCATGGCCAGGCCCAATGGCACGGCGAGCAGCGGCAGGACGCGCGCCGCGGAATGCCGGTCCAGGACCGCTCCGACCCACAGCAGCGACACGGCGCGAGACAGGGCGTATGCCACGAACCAGGTGGCGATCAGGCGAAGGCTCCAGTCCTTTTCCTGCGCCAGCCGGGCCTGGTGGAAGAAGATGCCGGTCGACATGAACGGGGCGCACAGCAGCAGGGGCAGGCTGCGCGCGAAGCGCGGGTTGCGCCATATGGCGGATTCCTTCCGGACTGGCGCAGGCGCGGGTGCGGCGAAGGCCGTCGGACCGCCCGAACGGGTATGCACAAGCATCAACGCCAGCGCCGATCCCAGCAGGACGAACGCCGCATTGGCCACCCAGACCGGCCGCCATCCCAGCGAGGAAATACCCCCCACCGCAGCCATCGGAAACAGCGCCTCACCCAGCGCTAGGCCAAGCGCCGCCAAGCCGATCGCCTTGCCACGGTCGTTGGGCAGAGCGCGCGCGACGGTGGTCATGGCCGTGTGAACCATCAACCCCTGCCCGGACAGGCGAAGCAGATACAGGCTGACAACAAGCACCGGCAGGCTGGGGCTCCAGGCGAGCAGCAGGCAGGCGCTCGACAGCATGACGGCGATGCCCGCCGTGAACCTGCGCACGCTCATAGAATCAACGAAGCGTCCGGCCCACGCCACCGTCAAGGCGCTGGCCATCGTCGCTGCGGCATACACGGTTCCGAATGAACCGTCCGACAGATCAAAAGCGTCCCGGACGTGCGCGCCGAACAAGGCGATGAAGAAGGTCTGGCCGGCACTGGACATCGCCATCAGCAAGGCGCCGAAACCCAGTAGCCGCCTATGGCGAACGACGACCTTCCCGTAGCCGGCGAGCGACGTCCTCATGCCGAACCTGCGACATGGGGCCGCGCATGCTCGTGGAACACCAGCCCGGCGTGCTCGCGCAATGCATGGAAGCGCACGCCGGTCCAACGCTCCTGCACCACCATAAGCTCCGCCTTGTGGCCGGCCACGAGCGCCGGCGCGTTCACGGCGTCAAACACCACCCGGTGCGCGTTGGCATCGATGAACCTGCGCAACTCGAGCGGATCGTCGGCGGTCACCCAGCGCGCCACCTGGTAGGGCGCGGGCGTCATCCGTGCATCGACGCCATACTCGTGCTTGAGCCGATGCGCAACGACCTCGAACTGCAGCACGCCGACCGCGCCCAGCAGCATGACGCCGCCCGCCTGAGGTTGGAACACCTGGATCGCACCCTCCTCGCCCAACTGCTTCAGGCCCGTGCGCAATTGCTTCGTGCGCATCGGATCCACGACCTCCACGGTGCGGAACAGCTCGGGCGCGAAGAACGGCAGGCCAGTGAACTGCAGCATCTCACCTTCAGTGAGCGTGTCGCCCAACTGCAGCAGGCCGTGGTTCGGAATCCCGATGATGTCGCCGGGATAGGCATGCTCCAGCAGTTCGCGCCGCTGCGAGAGGAAGGACATGACGTTGGTGGTCTTGATCACGCGCAGGTTGCGGCAGATCTTCAGCTTCATGCCACGGTCGAAGCGTCCCGAGCACACGCGTACGAACGCGATGCGGTCGCGATGGGCTGGATCCATGTTGGCCTGGATTTTGAACACCACTCCGGTGAATTCGCTTTCGCTCGGCTCGACAACACGTTGCAGCGCTGGGCGGGCAGCAGGGGGCGGGGCGAAGTCGACCAGGGCGTCGAACTCCCCTTGGGTCAGGGCTATCGTCACGTACAGATTTACCGTTTGGACGGCCCAGGAGACGTCAGAAGCCAACCATGCCTCCGCCTGCGCCTGGGTGCAGGTATCGCCTTGCTGCACGCCTGCCGTGTGGCCGTACCCTATCGTCCAGCGGCCTACCTGATCCTGGTATGCGGTTAGCCGCAGACCTTCGAACTGCTCTGTGAGTGCCAATCCTGTTTTACTGTAATTCACGGCT